>JBAPQQ010000676.1:0-1573 GCA_049280695.1 Mycobacterium sp. | reverse complement strand
TCCTGGCTGTGGTCCCAGCGGGCGGTGTGGATGGTGACGCCGTCGAAGCCGTCGACGCCGGGGATGTCCGGCAGCTTCGGCGTGGTGAGCACGCCGGCGGCGTTGATCAGGAACCGCGCCGTGACGGCGTCACCGGAATCCAGCGTCAGCCGCCAGAGGCCGTGCTCCTCGTCCCACGTCGCGTCGACGACCTGGGTGTCGAACCGGATCTTGGGAAGGATGCCGTACTTGCGGGCCAGCAACTCCGCGTAGGAGCGCAATTCGTCCCCATGCGCGTACGTCCGCGACCAGTCGGGCCTCTGTTCGAACGAGAACTGGTAGGAGAACGACGGGATGTCAACTGCGACACCGGGATAGGAGTTCCAGTACCAGGTGCCGCCGGGCCCGCCGCCGGCCTCGATGATGACGTACGGTCCCAGCCCGGCCTCGTCGAGTTTGATCGCCGCGCCGATTCCGGAGAAGCCGGCGCCGACGATCGCCGTGTGGTAGGCGGGTGTCGCTGCGGTGCTCATGGACCTACTTAAGCATCGACGGCCCGCGATCGGCAGCCTTCGGTGCCCCGTCGAGTAGCTTCAGCAGCGTGACATCCGACGACGCGCAGGCCCCCGTGACGCAGACACCGGACACCCCGCGGCTGCTGGCCTGGGCGTGGGTCGCGGCCGGCTGGGCGGCCGTCGCCTACGGCGTGTTCCTGACGCTCACCGCGCTGCGATCGGCGCCCGGAGAGCCGTTGACGGGTCTGTTCGCCGGACAGCCGGTGTTCAAGGCGCTGATGGCGGTGCTGCTGGCCATCGCTGCGGTGGCGCATCCGATCGTGCGGGAACGGCGCTGGCTGATGGTCGCGCTGGTGTGCTCGGCGATCGGCGACTTCCTGCTGGCGATGCCGTGGTGGGAGCCGTCCTTCGTCGGCGGGCTGGGCGCGTTTCTGGTGGCGCACCTGTGTTACCTCGGCGCGCTGGTGCCGCTGGCCGTCGTGAGACCCCGGCGGCTGGGCGCGGCGGTGATCATGTGCGTGCTCTGCGTGGCTCTGCTGGTCTGGTTCTGGCCGCGGCTGGGCCCGGAGGGGCTGACGGTGCCGGTGACGGTCTACATCGCCGTGCTGGGTGCAATGGTGTGCGCGGCGCTGCTGGCACGCCTGCCGACGCTCTGGACAGCGTTGGGCGCAGTGGTTTTCGCGGTTTCGGACGCGATGATCGGCATCGACCAGTTCATCCTGCAGTCCGACGTGCTGGCGGTGCCGATCTGGTGGGTGTACGCGATGTCGCAGCTGCTGATCACCGCGGGGCTGTTCTTCGGGCGGCAGATCCCGCTGAGCCGCGTGGCCGACCAGTCAGACCCCGCTGATACACCCGAGGAGTGAGCACCAGTCGCCGCGCCGCGGAGCTTGAACCGATCGCTCGGGTGCTGCCGTTGCTGTCCGTGCCGCATCTGGACCGCGATTTCGACTACCTCGTGACGGCCGAACAGTCCGACGACGCTCATCCCGGCGTTCGGGCACGAGTACGTTTCCACGGCCGCCTGGTCGACGCGTTCGTCCTCGAAAGGCGTTCGGAGACAGACCATGTCGGCAAGC
>JBAPQQ010000675.1:0-3144 GCA_049280695.1 Mycobacterium sp. | reverse complement strand
CTCTGGCAGTGCCCATCTCGAAACCGACCATGACGAGCACCAGGAGAACTGTGCTGATGGAACGATAGGCGATGAAGAGCATGATCATGATGACCACGCCCGTGACGCCCATCATTTTGAACATGCTCTTGTCGGCAGCTTCGTTCATGTCTGTTGTCAGCGCTGCCGGGCCGGTGACGTACACCTGAAGTCCGTTGGGCGGCGCTGAATCGTGGACGATCTCCCGGACCGCGTCGACCGACTCGTTCCCCTGCGTGCTGCCCTGGTCGCCGGCGAGGTTGAGTTGGACATACGCGGCTTTGCCGTCGCGGCTCTGGACGCCCGCGGCAGTGAGTGGATCTCCCCACACGTTCTGGACATGCTGCACGTGCTTCGAGTCGGCCTGCAGCTTCTTAACCAAGCCGTCGTAATACCGGTGCGCCTCGTCGCCGAGTTCCTTGTCGCTTTCCAGGACGATCATCGCGATGCTGTCGGAGTCCGATTCGTCGAACTTGTCGCCGATGTGCTTCGCCGCGATCATCGCCGGCGCATCCTGCGGCGACATCGTGACTGCGTGGTTTCTGGCAACCGACTCGATCGGCGGCACGAGAACGTTGAGGGCGACCGTCACGAGCAGCCACGCCACGATGATCGGCACCGCGAATCTGCGGACCGCCCGCATCAACCTCGGGCGGTTGCCGTCGTCGGCTCTCATGCGGCCTTCACCAGGCAGAAGGTCTGCGCGTAGTGTCCGCTGGAGGTTTGCTGGTCTTTGACATCCCCGTTCACGGTGATGCGGCATCCGATGTTGTCGCTATTGCCCTGTGCCACCACGTTGGCGATGACCGCCGGTATCGTCGTGGTAATCGTGTGGGTCCAGGGAAGACTCGTGAAGTTCACTTCCTCCGGCTGGGCGTCGCTGTTCAGATAACTCAGGCTTCCCTGTGTGTCGGATGGGCCGAACACCTCGTATGTCACCCGCTTGAGATTGAACGGTTCGAGCGGTTCGGCGCTGCGCCCCGTCGCAGAGAAGATCTCGTCGGAACCGAAGACAGCGCGAAGCCGGTCGACGGCGATACCACCGAGGACGACCGCCGTGACGACCACGAGGGGCACCCAGACCCGCTTGAGATAAGCGATGATTGAAGCTTTCCTTCCGATGATGCGCTCGCCGGCATGTCTGCCTCACACCAGCCCAGACCTCTTCCTGCCGGCATGCTTTCCTCTTCACTGGCTCACCTGTCCGAGCCCGCCGACAGCAATTTACGGTACCCCGCAGGGTATCCGCCAGCTCAACCGCTGCACCAACCGGGGCAGCGTCGCAACGCCCGTCGGGCGGTGATCCGATCTCGGCGACCCGGAGGGCGATCCGAGCCCGCGACGGCTCCGAATTACCGACAAGCGAGAACAGAAAGGCTTCCCAACATGCTTGATGTCAGGACCGTCGCATCCCGGGTCGGCGAATCCGTCGGCTCGATCGTCGGGTTGCGCTGGGGTACCGAAGAGCCGGACTACACCGTGAAAGACCGCGTCGCCGGTCTGGAGATTCGCCGGTACGGCCCGCGCGTTGCAGCGGAGACCACCGTCACCGCCGACGACGACGCGGCGCGCAACATCGGTTTCCGCCGACTGGCCGGATACATCTTCGGCGGTAACCACCACAGCGAGAAAATCGCGATGACGGCCCCGGTAGCGCAGGCTTCCAAGCGCTCGGGTGCGCGGATCGCGATGACGGCACCCGTCTCGCAGGCCCCGGCCGGACGGGGCGAGTCCGTGATCCGCTTCTTCATGCCGGCGAAGTGGACACTCGATACCTTGCCTGAGCCCAACGACCCGAAGGTCCGTCTCGCCGAGGTGCCGGCAGAGACCGTCGCCGTGCTGCGGTTCACCGGCGATCGCAGTCCCGCCGAGGTCGGCCGTCGCGCCGAGTCGTTGCTGGCCGCGCTGGGGACGACCGGCTACGAAGTCGGCGGCGCTGCGGTCGCCTGGTTCTACGATCCGCCGTGGACTCTGCCGTTTCGGCGCCGCAACGAGATCGCGGTGCCGGTTACTTCTCGCCCGGCTTGAGCACTTCGGTGCCCGCGTACGGGACCAGAGCGGCAGGCACCCGAACGCTGCCGTCGGGCTGCTGGTGATTCTCCAGGATCGCCACCAGCCATCGCGTCGTCGCGAGTGTGCCGTTCAGCGTCGCGGCGATCTGTGGCTTGCCGCTCTCGTCGCGGTAGCGGACCTGTAGCCGGCGCGCTTGGAACGTGGTGCAGTTCGACGTCGAGGTCAGCTCGCGGTAGGCCCGCTGCGACGGAACCCACGCTTCGCAGTCGAACTTGCGTGCCGCCGACGAGCCGAGATCGCCCGCGGCAACGTCGATCACCCGGTATGGCACGTCGATCAGCGCGAGCATGTCACGCTGCCAGCCCAGCAGGCGTTGATGCTCTGCCTGGGCCTCGTCGGGGTGGCAGTAGACGAAGCCTTCGACCTTGTCGAACTGGTGTACCCGGATGATGCCGCGGGTGTCCTTGCCGTAGCTGCCGGCCTCGCGGCGAAAGCACGACGACCAGCCGGCATACCGCAGCGGACCGCCGGACAAGTCCAGGATCTCCCCCGCATGGTATCCGGCCAGCGGCACCTCCGAAGTGCCGACGAGGTACAGGTCGTCCGAGTCCACCCGGTACACCTCGTCTGAGTGCGCACCCAAAAACCCTGTCCCCGACATGATTTCGGGGCGCACCAACACCGGCGGGATCATCGGCGTGAATCCGTTGTCCACGGCCAGCCGGACCGCCGCCTGCAGGAGCCCGAGCTGCAGCAGCGCGCCACGGCCGGTGAGGAAGTAGAACCGCGAGCCCGACACCTTTGCACCGCGTTCGATGTCGAACAGCCCCAGCGACTCGCCGAGTTGCACATGGTCTTTCGGCTCGTCGATGCCAGGCGGCGTGCCGACGGTGTCCAGCACCGCGTAGCCGTCCGCCCCGCCGGGGGGCACCCCGTCGATCACGACGTTGGATACCGCCATGTGCGCTGCAGTGAACGCCTGCTCGGCATCGGCCTGCTGCGCCTCGGCCGACTTCACGTCGGCGGCGAGCTGTTTGGCGCGCTCGAGCACCGCGGGCCGCTCCTGCGCAGATGCCGACCCGACCTGCTTGCTGACCGCCTTCTGCTCGGCCC
>JBAPQQ010000674.1:0-2823 GCA_049280695.1 Mycobacterium sp. | reverse complement strand
GGTTCTCGGCCAGGCGGGCAGCGATCCGGGGTACGTCGGCGGGATCGGTCCAGTGCACCTCGCCGGCGACGGCGCCGGTGGCGGGATTGAGAATCGTGCCGGTGGTGGACGGCTTGATTTCGGATGTGGCGGTCATCACTCGATGCTAGTTCCCGCGGGCTATGCCCGACACGTAGTCGGCCTGACCCAGGTGTTGCGCGCAGTCGTCGACAATGCTGACCAGCCGCGCGCCGGCGGTTACCGGCGGATCCCAGTTGCGGTCGACGATCCGCGCCAGTTCGCCGGCGGTGAGCGTCTTCACGAACTCCAGCGTCATCTGGTGCACGGCGTGGTAGTAGCCGGCGAGGAGCTCGGCCGAGGCCTGCACCTTGGCCACGTCGTCAGGGCTGTGGCCGTAGCCGGTGTCGCCGCGCGGCAGGTCGAGGCCGAACCTGTCCACCCAGCCGTCGCGGGTCCAGACGTCGCCCGGGCTCCGAAGAGTTCCGGCGATGTCGCAGATCTGGACGTCTTGCACCCGCGCGCTGTGCCAGATCAGCCAGGCGATGCTGTTGGCCTGCGGGGTCACGCGATAGCACGCCACCTCGTCGGTGAGGCCGTCTGTCAGGGTGTCGACGTGTTCGATCAATCGGGTGAAGAAGTCGCGCAATAGTCCTTGCGCGGCGGCGTCGGTTTCGGGCATACCGCCGAGGCTAATCCCGCGGGCGCTAATCCCGCAGGGTGCGTCCCTGAGCGTCGGGCACGTTGCCGACGAGGATGAAGATGCCGTCGATGAAGCCCCACAGCGCGCCGAACCCGAACGTGACGATCGTGACGACGAGCTGGAGCACGCCGATCGTGGTGTAGCCGAGATAGAAGCGGCCGATGCCGAGGCCTCCGAGCAGGATGCCGAGCAACCCCGCGGTGAGCTTGCTCTTGTCCGAGAGCGGACGGCCGAACCTGTCGACACCCCACGGCGCGTACGGGTTCGGGGCGTATTGGCTTTGGTACGGCGGCGGCAACTGCCCCCCTCCATATGGACCTTGCGGTTGCTGGGAGCCGTACGGCGGCTGAGGCGCTGTCATTCGACGATGATGTCCCGTCGGCGTGCGTGCCGTCTAGACGTCGGCCCGAGGTCTATCACGGCGCCCATCCTGACAATTACAGTCGATTGATGAGCTATGACCTTGCCATCCGCGGAGGCACCATCGTCGACGGTCTCGGCGGCGAGCCCTTCGTCGGCGACGTGGCGGTTCGAGACGGCGTGATCGTGGCGGTCGGAGACGTCGACGGCACGGCAGACCGCGAGCTCGACGCCACGGGCCTGCTCGTCACGCCCGGGTTCGTCGACCTGCACACCCACTACGACGGCCAGGCGATCTGGTCGGACCGGCTGACACCGTCGTCGCGGCACGGCGTCACCACGGCGGTGATGGGCAACTGCGGCGTCGGCTTCGCGCCGTGTCGTGCCGAGGACCACGACGTGCTCGTCGACGTGATGGCCGGTGTCGAAGACATTCCCGGCGTCGTCATGGCCGACGGCCTGTCCTGGGACTGGGAGACGTTTCCGGAGTACCTCGACGCGCTGGACTCGCGCCCACGGGACATCGACGTCGCGGCATACCTTCCGCACTCGCCGCTGCGGGTGTACGTGATGGGCGAGCGCGGGGCCGATCGGGAGCCGGCGACGCCGGAGGATCTGGCGCGGATGCGCGCGCTGGCCAAGGAGGCCATCGAGGTCGGCGCGGTCGGCTTCGCGTCGTCGCGGTTCGTGTTGCACAAGACCGCGGGCGGGCAGCAGATCCCCACCTACGACGCCGCGCGGGAGGAGATCGAAGCGATCGCGCGGGGCGTCGCCGACGGTGGCGGCGGCCTTCTGCAGTTCGTGCCCGACATCCCTTCGGGCGGTTACGAATCCGTCCTGGGCCAGGTCTTCGACGTCGCCCAGGACGTCGGGCTGCCCGTGACGTTCAGCATGGCCACCGGAAACAGCGGCGACCCGGTGTGGCCCGACGCGTTCACGCTGATCGAGAAGTACACCTCGGCGGGGGTCGACATCACCGCGCAGATGTTCCCCCGCCCCATCGGCCTGGTCATCGGTCTGGAGTTGAGCGGCAACCCGTTCGTGTTGTGCCCGAGCTACCGTGCGATCGCCGATCTGCCGCTGCCCGAGCGGGTAGCTCAGATGCGCAGGCCGGAAGTGCGGCAACAGATTCTGGACGACAAGCCAACCGAGCCGGGCAATCCGCTGCTGTACCTGGCGCAGATGTGGAACTGGATGTACCCGCTCGGCGAGCGGCCGGACTACGAGCCTTCGGCCTCGGCGAGCATCACGGCGCGGGCCGCCGCGCGCGGTGTCAGTCCGCAGGAGGAGGCCTACGACCGGCTGCTCGACGACGACGGGCGCGCGATGCTGCTCGTCGCGATGGGCAACTACCAGGATAACTCGCTGGACACCGTCGGGGAGTTGCTGCGGCGCGGCGACGTGGTGCTGGGCCTCGGGGACGGTGGCGCCCACTACGGAATGATCTGCGACGCAAGCTTTCCCACGTTTCTGCTGACCCACTGGGCGCGGGACCGGGCCTCGGGCAGATTCAGCGTGGCCGAGGCGGTTCGCGAGCTGACGTCGGTGCCGGCGCGGGTGGCGGGGCTCGCGGACCGGGGCCGGATCGCGGTGGGCTACAAGGCCGATCTGAACGTGATCGACCACGCGGCGATGCGGCTGCACCGGCCGGTGATCACCTACGACCTGCCGGCGGGCGGGCGCCGGCTGGACCAGAGCGCCGACGGGTACGTCGCGACGATCGTTTCCGGCGAGGTCATCTCGGAGGATGGCCGGCCCACCGC
>JBAPQQ010000673.1:0-12307 GCA_049280695.1 Mycobacterium sp. | reverse complement strand
GGCCCTCGAAGACCTGGCCGTACTTGTCCACCAGCGCGTTGTAGGCGATGTCGCACCAGCCCAACGTGCGGGTGTGGTACGCGTAGATCGCCCGGATGATCTCGGCGGAGTCCTGCGGTGAGTAGTCGTTGCTGCCGGCGGTGTGGTGGATCACGGCTGCCCGGATGCCCTTGTCGTACGTGGTCGGGCCGCATCGCATCGACTCGTCGGCGCCCCACTGTGCCCGGCTGATGATCGCAGGCGGCTGCCCGGGCGGCGTGACGGCGGTAGGTATCGCGAACTGGTCGCTGGGGGCTTGCGGCGGGGTGATCAGAATTGCGTTGACGTTCTGGCCGATGGGCTGCTCGACGTTGGCGGGCTTGTACCCGAGCTCGGGCCGCCGGCCCGTCGGTGCCGCCGGGGGAGCAGCGGGTGCCGGCCGGTTGATCGCAATCTGCACGGTGGTGGTGCGCCCGACGAACACCGGCTCGGTGCCGCGGGGCGGCCCGCTGTTGTCGGGGCCGAGATACTCGTCTGCCTCAACGTCGTACCACGGCCCCCAGCCGCCGTCGGACCGCTTCGCGCGCACCCGCGCCGTGGTGCCGCTGCTAGTGCCGGTCAGCGCGACGAGCGAGAACGGCGTGGGCTGGCTGACCTCACGGATCGTCTCTCCGGCACCGGCGTCGGGCAGGGGGTGCTGGGCGAGTTGGGTGTCCTCGGCGCGGGGAGCGTCGACGCGGTCGCCGACGGCACCATCGACTGCCAGCGGCAGCAGCAGCACGGTCGCTGCGACTGCGGTGAACAGCAGCGACGGCGCAGGACGGCGGCACCCCACGGCTCGATGTTACGCATGGGACTGGTGTTGCCTGTGGTTCGACACACCTCCCAGACGCCGGCAACGGCATCGCAGAGCTCGCCTTCTCTGCGATGCCGTTTGGCCGGCGGGTCTTCGGAGGGCCTTAGGAGGCCGGGGGCGCGACTGCCGGAGCCGCGACCGCCGGGGCGGCCGCAGCTGCTGGCGCCGATTTGATCGCCTGCATGATCGACGGCACCACGACGCCCTTGAGCAGGTCGATCGCTTGCCCTACACCGAGTTGGTCTGCCGCGTTGGACAGCTCGGACAACAGGCCTCCGCTGGCCGGAGCCGCAGGAGTCGACGGCATCGCCAGCAGCGGATCGGCCACCGGATAGCCGGGGAAGCCGTCGGGGCCGAGCGGCGCGCTGATCGGAACCTCGCCCGGAACACCCGTCAGGCCCGAGGTGGGGCCGAGAGGACTGGTCAGTGCCGGGTCCACCACGGCCTGCGGGGTGCTCAAACCCGGCAGCGAGGCGGTTGCGCCGGGCAGCGAGGCGGTTGCGCCGGGTGCCGTCAGGCTGGCCGTGCCGGGCGTCAGCCCGGGATTGGTGAGGGCCTGATCGTTGAGCACCGACGCGGGGGAGGTGATCAAAGGCGAAGACGGCGCGCTGAGGGCGGGCGCTGTCGGTGCACCGAGTCCCGGGGTCGTAGCCGTCAGCCCCGGGGCGCTCAAGCTGCCCGGCGTGGCGGTCAGGGCGCCCGGCATCGTCATCGACGAACTCGTCGGCGAGGTGGAGGGCCCGAGAATGCCGGACGGAATGTTGGGCACCACGATGCCGAACTGCGACAGGCTGGACTGCAGCGCCGACATGATCTCGCCGGGGAGGTCGGTCACCATCGCGGCTTGCACGAAGTCGTGCTTCTCGGGTGTGGCTTGCGGGCTTGCGGTCAGTGCGGTTACGGCGGCCACTGCGAATGGACTTGCGACGCCCACGGCGGCGACCGCGCTCAAGGCTGTCGAGAGCCTGCGTCGACGTCTGTTCGGCACGGAAGTCTCCTCAATCTGGACAACGATCGTCTGGGTAGTAGGTGCAACTGCCGTCAGCACCTGCGGACGACATGCCCGCCAATACCAACGTGTCTGATGGTACTGACGGGATTGATGAGGCCAGAGTGACGAGACGAAATCGTGAGGCAATCGCGACCTTTCGTCCGCGCGGCGGTACCGCCTGGCGACATGGTCGACGGCAGCGGGTCGGATACCCTTGCTGCCGATGACCTCACCTGATGCCGGCCCGCTGGCCTCCGGACCTGATGTCGGCCCTCCGGCCTCCGGCGGCTTCGACCTCCTCGTCGTCGGCTCCGGATTCTTCGGCCTGACGATCGCTGAACGGGTGGCCACCCAGCTGGACAAGCGCGTGTTGGTGGTCGAGCGCCGGCCTCACATCGGCGGCAACGCCTATTCGGAACCGGAACCGCAGACCGGGATCGAGATCCACAGGTACGGGGCTCATCTGTTTCACACATCGAACGAACGCGTCTGGGACTACGCCAACCGGTTCACCGACTTCACCGACTACCAGCACCGCGTGTTCGCGATGCACAACGGGCAGGCCTACCAGTTCCCGATGGGCCTGGGCCTGGTGTCGCAGTTCTTCGGCCGCTACTTCTCACCCGAGGAGGCCCGCGAGCTGATCGCCGAGCAGGCCTCCGAGATCGAGACCGCCGATGCGCAGAACCTCGAAGAGAAGGCGATCTCGCTGATCGGTCGGCCGCTGTACGAGGCGTTCGTCAAGGGCTACACCCAAAAGCAGTGGCAGACCGACCCCAAAGAGCTGCCCGCGGGCAACATCACAAGGCTGCCTGTGCGCTACACCTTCAACAACCGCTATTTCAACGACACCTACGAAGGCCTGCCGGCCGACGGCTACACCGCATGGCTGCAGAACATGGCCGCCGACGAGCGCATCGAGGTGCGCCTGGACACCGACTGGTTCGACGTCCGCGACCGGCTGCGCGCCGGCAGCCCGGACGCGCCGGTGGTCTACACCGGACCGCTGGACCGATATTTCGACTATGCCGAGGGTCGATTGGGTTGGCGGACACTGGATTTCGAACTCGAAGTGGTGCCGACCGGCGATTTCCAGGGCACTCCGGTGATGAACTACAACGACCTCGATGTGCCCTACACCCGCATCCACGAGTTCCGGCACTTCCATCCCGAACGCGACTACCCCTCCGACCGGACAGTGATCGTGCGCGAGTACTCGCGGTTCGCCCAGGACGACGACGAGCCCTACTACCCGATCAACACGGAGGCCGACCGTAGGCTGCTCGCGGCTTACCGAAGTCGGGCCAGGGCCGAAACTGCCTCTGCCAAAGTGCTTTTCGGTGGCCGCCTGGGCACCTATCAGTACCTCGACATGCACATGGCCATCGCCAGCGCGCTGAGCATGTACGACAACGTGTTGGCGCCCCATCTGCGAGACGGCGTCGCGCTAACCGATGGCGAACCGCAATGACCGGTAAGGCCGTCAGTCTGCTGGCCCGGGTCATCCTGCCGCGCCCCGGCGAGCCTTTGGACGTGCGCAAGCTCTACATCGAGGAGTCGAGCACCAACAGCCGGCGGGCCCACGCGTCCAGCCGCACCGCCCTGCAGATCGGTGCCGAGTCGCAGGTGTCGTTCTCGACGTATTTCAACGCCTTCCCGGCGAGCTACTGGCGGCGCTGGTCGACGCTGACGTCGGTGGTGCTGCGCGTGGAACTGACCGGAACCGGCCGGGTCGACGTGTATCGCACGAAGGCCACCGGCGCGCGTATCTTCGTCGAGGGCAGGGCATTCGAAGGCGATCAGGTTGCGGTCGAGGTCGAGATCGACCTGGGGCCGTTCGAGGACGGCGGATGGATCTGGTTCGATGTCACCACCGACAGTGCCGCCACCCTGCACAGCGCGGGCTGGTATGCACCCGCGGCGGCGCCCGGTGTCGCGAACATCGCAGTAGGCATCCCCACGTTCAACCGCCCCGGCGACTGCGTGAACGCGCTGCGGGCCCTGACGTCGGACCCGTTGGTGGACAAGGTGATCGGCGCTGTCATCGTTCCCGACCAGGGCACCGCCAAGGTACGCGACCATCCGGGCTTTGCGGAGGCGGCTGCGCCGCTGGGCAACCGGCTGTCGATCCACGACCAGCCCAACCTCGGCGGATCAGGCGGCTACAGCCGCGTGATGTACGAAGCGCTGAAGAATACCGACTGCCAACAGATTCTGTTCATGGACGACGACATCCGCGTCGAGCCGGACTCGGTGCTGCGCGCGCTGGCGATGAACCGGTTCGCGAAGTCGCCGATGCTGGTGGGCGGCCAGATGCTCAACCTGCAAGACCCGTCCCACCTGCACGTGATGGGCGAGATCGTGGACCGGTCGAACTTCATGTGGACCCACGCCCCGCACGCCAAGTACGACCACGACTTCGCCCGGAAGCCGTTGAGCAGCAAGGAATCCGACAGCAAGCTGCTGCACCGGCGCATCGACGTGGACTACAACGGCTGGTGGATGTGCATGATCCCGCGACAGGTGGCCGACGAACTCGGCCAGCCGCTGCCGCTGTTCATCAAGTGGGATGACGCCGACTACGGGCTGCGCGCCGCCGAGCACGGCTACCCCACGGTCACCATGCCGGGCACGGCGATCTGGCATATGGCCTGGAGCGACAAGGACGACGCGATCGATTGGCAGGCCTATTTCCACTTGCGCAACCGGCTGGTCGTCGCGGCTCTGCACTGGGACGGCGACGCTCGCGGCCTTCTCCGCAGCATGCTCAAAGCCACGCTGAAACACCTTCTGTGCCTGGAGTATTCGACGGTGGCCATTCAGAACAAGGCGATCGACGACTTCCTCGCCGGTCCGGAGAACCTCTTCTCGATCCTCGAGACCGCGCTGCCCGACGTACACAGCATCCGGCGCGACTATCCCGACGCGGTGGTGTTGCCGTCAGCCGCTGCGCTGCCCCCGCCGTCGGGACAAGTGGGCAGCGTCCGCGAGCCGAAGAGCGTGCCGGCCAAGGTGGCCCGGCTGGCCCACGGCATCCTTCACAACACCACCAAGGCCGACCCCGCACACCATGAACGCCCGCAACTGAACGTGCCGACGCAGGATTCACGGTGGTTCCTGCTGTGCAACGTCGACGGCGTCACCGTCACCACCGCCGACGGCCGCGGCGTAGTCTACCGGCAGCGTGACCGGCGAAAGATGTTGTCGCTGTTGGCTCAGTCGCTGCGTCGGCAGCGCATGTTGGCCGGCCGATTCGACGAAATGCGCCGGGTGTACCGGGAGGCGTTGCCGGTGTTGTCGAGCAAACAGAAGTGGGAGTCGGTGCTTCTGGCCCGGACGGGCAGCAATGACTGAGCCACGGGGAGAGGTCGCAGCGCTGGTAGCCGTTCAGTCGGCAGTCGCGCAGCGTCCCGGCGTCGTGGCCGCCGCCCTGGTGCTGTCGCACTTCGGCGAGCACAGCGCAGGTTGGCTGGCGGTCTCGGCCGTGGGCGCGCTGGCACAGCCGGACAACCGCCGGCAATGGCTGCTGGCGGGGGCCGGGGCGTTTACCGCACACGCCACCGCGGTGGCGATCAAGCGGGTGGTCCGACGCCCCCGGCCCTCTGATCCCGCTGTCGAGGTCAACGTCGGCACGCCGAGCGCGCTGAGCTTCCCGTCCGCGCACGCCACGTCCAGCACGACGGCTGCGGTCCTGATGGCCCCGCTGACCGGATTGCCGCTGCCGCTGCTCGTGGTGCCGCCGATGGCGTTGTCGCGCTTGGTGCTTGGCGTGCACTACCCCAGCGACGTGCTGACCGGCGTTGCCGTCGGTGTGGTCATCGCGCGGATGTTCGAGAAGATCGGAAACCTATGGTGAGCGAAGAAGCGGCTCCGGTCACCGGGCCACGGCAGAACGTGATCGCCGGCGTCGTGAAGGCGATGCGGCCCCGCCAGTGGGTAAAAAACGTGCTCGTGTTCGCCGCGCCGGTCGCCGCTCTCGGCAGCGACGTCAAAGTCGACTACCGCGACATGGTGGTCAGCGTCTCGATCGCTTTCGTCGTGTTCTGCATGGCCGCCTCGGCGATCTACCTCGTCAACGACGTCCGCGACGTCGAAGCCGACCGTGAGCATCCCACCAAGCGGTTCCGGCCCATCGCGGCCGGAGTGGTGCCCGAGTGGCTTGCCTACACGCTGGCGGCGGTCCTCGGTGGCGGCTCGGTGGCGATCTCGTTGGCATTCGTCAACTCGGACCTCGCGGTCGTGATGGCGGTCTACCTCGCGATCCAGCTGGCGTACTGCTTCGGATTGAAACATCAAGCAGTGCTTGACATCTGCATCGTGTCGTCGGCATATCTCATCCGCGCCATCGCCGGGGGCGCGGCCGCCAATATCCGGCTTTCGCAATGGTTTCTGTTGGTCATGGCGTTCGGGTCACTGTTCATGGTGGCCGGCAAGCGGTACGCCGAGCTGCAACTGGCCGAGCGCACCGGCGCCAAGATCCGCAAGTCGCTCGAAAGCTACACCGCCACATATCTGCGGTTCGTGTGGGCGATGTCGGCGACAGCGGTGGTATTGAGCTACGGGCTGTTCGCGTTTCAGCGCGACGGCGGTTCGGGCTCGTGGTGGGTGGTCTCGATGATCCCGTTCACGATCGCGATCCTGCGGTATGCGGTGGACGTGGACAGCGGGATGGCCGGCGAGCCGGAGGAGATCGCGCTGCGCGACCGGGTGCTGCAGTTCCTTGCGTTGGCATTGATCGGGACAATCGGTGCGGCCGTCGTCTTCGGATAGCGCGGGCCGGCTCGAACCGAGTGCTCGGGTCAGCCTCTGGGTCGGTGTGCTGGTCACCGCTGCGCTGTTCGGATGGGGTGCATGGCAGCGGCGCTGGATCGCCGACGACGGGCTGATCGTGCTGCGCACGGTTCGGAACCTGTTGGCCGGCAACGGCCCGGTGTTCAACGCGGGCGAGCGCGTGGAGGCCAACACCTCGACGCTGTGGACCTATCTGGTGTACGTGGGCGGCGTCATCGGCGGCCCGGTGCGGCTGGAGTACGTGGCCCTGGTGCTCGCGCTGGTGCTCTCGGTACTGGGCGTGGTCTTTTTGATGCTGGGTGCGGCGAGGCTGCACGCGCCGAGCCTGCGCGGCCGGCGAGCGCTACTGCTGCCGGCCGGCGCGCTCGTCTACATCGCATTGCCGCCGGCCCGCGACTTCGCCACCTCCGGGCTCGAAAACTGTTTGGTGCTGGCCTATCTGGGGCTGCTGTGGTGGATGATGGTGTGCTGGTCGCAGCAGCAGTCGACAGGGCGCGGCTTCACCGCGGCGCTCGCGTTCGTCGCGGGCGTGTCGGTGCTGGTGCGCCCGGAACTCGCGTTGGTCGGCGGCCTGGCGCTGGTGATGATGCTGGTCGCCGCACCGGGCCGGCGGGCTCGCGTTCTGATCGTGGTGGCGGGCGGGCTCCTGCCCGTCGGCTATCAGATCTTCCGGATGGGCTATTACGGGCTGCTCGTTCCGGGGACTGCACTGGCCAAGGACGCGTCCGGGAAGAAGTGGTCGCAAGGATTCGTCTACCTGGCCAACTTCAACGGGCCCTACGCGTTATGGCTGCCCGCACTGCTGGTTGCGGCGCTGGGGGTGCTGCTGGTCGCCCGCAACCGGCCGCAGGGGGCGCCGAGCGACCGCAAGGCGATGGCACGTGCGGTGCAAAGCCCCACCGCGGTGGTCGTGTTCATGGTCGCCAGCGGCCTCGTGCAGGCGCTGTACTGGATACGGCAGGGCGGCGACTTCATGCACGGACGGGTCTTGCTGACGCCGGTGTTCTGCGTGCTGGCGCCGGTGGCGGTGATCCCTCTCGTACAGCCCGAGCGGGTCAACGCGACGAAGGGGGCCGCCCCGCTCCTGGCGGGCGCCACGGCGGCGGTGTGGCTCGCGGTCGTCGGGTGGGCGCTGTGGGCGGCCAACTCCCCGGGTATGGGTGCCGACGCGACCAGAGTCACCTACACCGGGATCGTCGACGAGCGCCGGTTCTACACCCAGGCGACCGGCAATGCCCATCCGCTGACGGCGACCGACTACCTGGACTACCCCCGAATGCGCGCCGTGATCGAAGCCCTCGACAACACTCCTGACGGCGCCCTGTTGCTGCCGTCCGGCAACTACACGCAATGGGATGTCGTGCCCGCGGATCCGGCCGAGCTGGGCGAACGCACGGAGAAGACCGGCCCGCAAACCGTGTTCTTCACCAATCTGGGCATGCTCGGGATGAATGTCGGGCTCGACGTGCGGGTGGTCGACCAGATCGGTCTGGCGAACCCGCTCGCGGCCCACACCGCGCGTCTGGAGGACGGCAGGATCGGCCACGACAAGAACCTCTTCCCGGACTGGGCCGTGGCCGAAGGGCCGTGGCTGAAGGAGCATCCGTATCTGCCGCCCTACCTCGACGAGGACTGGGTGGTGCAGGCGGAGGAGGCTCTGAAATGCCCGGACACCGACGCGGTCTTGACGTCCATCAGGGGACCGCTGACCGTGCGCCGGTTCCTGTCCAACCTGGCCCACGCGTACCAGTTCACGAGCTACCGAATCGACCGGGTGCCGCGTTACGAGCTGCTCAGGTGCGGCTTGAGTGAGCCGCCGTCTCGTGGTACCCCTTACACTGGCTTACCGGCGACGGGGCCCTAGCCGAGTTAGCTGGCGGGCCGCGGTCGAGGTAACGTACCGCAACGGCGCGGCGATACCGACATCGATGCCCACATCGACGGAACGGTCGAAACGACCGATGCTTGGCACCCGGCAAGCATCCCGTCGGTCCCGGACAACCATGCTTTCCCGGCACTGGGAGACCTGTGCCGACAGTGGGTTACCAGACGATGACGACGTGGTGGGGCCGGGCCGCGCGTCGAGAGGGCCACAGAAAGATGTGGTTGACTACCAGGGCACTGCGGCTGGGACGCTTTCGGTGCAGACACCAAAGATGGGATGGATATATTCATGAAGTTCGTTGAGAAGTTGCGCGGCCGATGGGCGCGACGGCTGACGGTCGCCGCCGTGGCGGCCGTGCTGCTGCCGGGCCTCGTGGGCGCCGTAGGGGGCTCGGCGACTGCAGGAGCGTTCTCGCGGCCGGGTCTGCCGGTCGAGTACCTGGACGTACCGTCGGCCGCGATGGGCCGCGACATCCGGGTTCAGTTCCAAAGCGGGGGCGCGGACTCCCCGGCGGTCTATATGCTCGACGGCCTGCGCGCGCGGGACGACTACAGCGGCTGGGACATCGAGACCAACGCGTTCGAGATGTACTACCAGTCCGGCCTGTCCGTGGTCATGCCCGTCGGCGGCCAGTCCAGCTTCTACAGCGACTGGTACAAGCAAGCCTGCGGTAAGAGCGGCTGCCTGACCTACAAGTGGGAGACCTTCCTCACCCAGGAGCTGCCGGCATGGCTGGCCGCCAACAAGCAGGTCAAGCCGACGGGCAGTGCAGCTGTCGGCCTGTCGATGGCCGGCTCGGCGGCTTTGACGCTGGCGATCTACTACCCGCAGCAGTTCCCGTACGCTGCCTCGCTGTCCGGCTTCTTGAACCTGTCCGAGGGCTGGTGGCCGATGCTCGTCGGGCTGTCGATGGGCGACGCCGGCGGTTACAAGTCCGAGGACATGTGGGGCCCGTCCAGCGACCCGGCCTGGAAGCGCAATGACCCGATGGTCAACGTCGCCAAGCTGGTGGCCAACAACACCCGCGTCTGGATCTACTGCGGTAACGGCAAGCCGAACGACCTGGGCGGCGGCGACTTCAACGCGAAGTTCCTCGAGGGCTTCACGCTGCGGACGAACAAGTCGTTCAAGGACGCCTACATCGCGGCCGGCGGAAAGAACGGGGTGTTCAACTTCCCCGAGGCCGGTACGCACAGCTGGGCCTACTGGGGCCAGCAACTGAACGCGATGAAGCCCGACATCCAGCGCGTGCTGGGCGCCGCGCCCACCGCGTAGACGCAGCACAACCGACTGACGGCGGCGACCACCACGGTCGCCGCCGTTGTTCGTTCATCAGCGCCTCCGCTCAGTGATGTGGTTCACTACGTTGCGGATTGGGGTACCGGAAGCGCAGGAGGGTGGGCCATGAAGGTCGGTGTGGTGCTGATGCGAGCGGTGCTGGTCGCAGTTCTCGGCCTCGGCCTGTGGGTGGCCCCGGCGACGTCGCCCATCGCCACAGCCGACGCCGTCGAGTACCTGATGGTGCCGTCGGGCGCGATGGGCCGGGACATTCCCGTTGCTTTCCTGGCCGGCGGCCCGCACGCGGTGTTCCTGCTCGACGCGTTCAACGCGGGCGAGGGCGTCAGCAACTGGGTCACCGCCGGCAACGCGATGAACACGTTGGCCGGCAAGGGCATCTCGGTGGTGGCGCCGGCCAGCGGCGCATTCAGCCTCTACACCAACTGGGAGCAGGACGGCAGCAAGCAGTGGGAGACCTTCCTGTCCCAGGAGCTGCCCGACTGGCTGGCCGCCAACAAGGGGTTGGCTCCCACCGGCCACGGAATCGTCGGCGCGGCACAGGGCGGCACCGGCGCGGTGACGCTGGCCACGTTCTACCCCGACCGGTTCCGGTTCGCGGGATCGCTGTCGGGTTTCCTGACCCCGTCCAACACGTACATGAACGGCGCGATCACGGACGGCATGATGCGGTTCGGCGGCGTCGACACCCGCAATATGTGGGGACTGCCCCAGCTGGGCCGCTGGAAGTGGCACGACCCCGACGTCCACATCTCGCTGCTGGCGCAGAACAACACCCGGCTGTGGATATTCAGCCCGCAGACCCTCACATGCAGCGACCCGCCCGCGATGATCTCCTACTGCGATCAGGCCCAAGGCAGCAACCGCACGTTCTACCAGCACTATCGCCAGGTCAGCGGGCACAACGGGCACTTCGACTTCCCGCCCTCGGGTAACCACGACTGGTCGACGTGGGCTCCGCAGCTGGGCGCGATGGCGGGCGAACTGGTGGCGACGATCGCTTAGCCACGGGCCGTGCGACGCGTGGGCTGACTGCGATGTTGCTCACCGGGCCTTGCGAGGTTGAGCCGGTACCGTGGAAACGTGCAATGGACGCCGACGCAGACCGCATCGCGCTGCTGTGCCGTGGCGATGCTGACGCTTGCCGGCGCCGCGGCCGCAGGATGCTCGGCCTCCGACGGGTTGCTGTCGAGCGTGGAGCTGCCCGCTGACGACTCGACGACGTTGGCGTCGGGCAGCCACGACGGCCCGGCCGCCGCGCCGGCTGTTCCGCCGACAGGAGCCAGCGGTTCTCAGACGGTCGACAAGCTGACGGTGACTGGGCAGCAGCGCGCATATCTGGACACGCTGGCCGCCGCCGGAGTGCACCCGTCGAGTGAGCTGCTGGCGCTGTCCATCGGCTCGTACATATGCCAGGCCCACGCCGCCGGGCAGAGTCCGCAAGCGGTTTGGGACTACGTGCATCCGCTGGTGTCCACCGATGTGCACGACGCTCACATGAGTTCGATGCCGCCCACGGCCGCCGACGTCGACGCTGCAACCGGCAACTACATCCGCATCGCCACCGAGCGACTCTGCTAGCAGGACAACAAAATGGCCAACACCACTCGGCGGAAACGCCACCGCATCCTCGCGCTCGTCGCGGCCGGCGCGGTGGCGGTCGTCGTGACGTTGGGTCTGGTCCTGATGGTGGTCATGCAGCGGGCGACCAAGCCGTCGGTGCCCCCGCAAACCGCCCCGCCCAACGCGCAACCACCCAGCACGGCGGTCCCGACGAAGCCGCGACCGGAGTTCCAGGACGCCAGCTGCCCCGACGTGATGGTGCTGTCGGTGCCGGGCACCTGGGAATCCTCTCCTGCCCAGAATCCGCTGAATCCAGTGGACTTCCCGAATGCTCTGCTGCTCAACGTCACCCGGCCGGTGGCCGAGCAGTTCGGCGCCGAGCGCGTGCAGACGTACACGGTCCCCTACACCGCCCAGTTCCACAACCCGTTCGAGCGGGACAACCAGATCAGCTACAACGACAGCCGCAAAGAGGGTATGGACGCCGCGGTGAAAGCCCTGACCGAGATGAACACCAGGTGCCCGCTGACGAGCTACGTCATCGTCGGCTTTTCGCAAGGTGCGGTGGTCGCCGGAGACATCGCCAGCGACATCGGCAACGGCAGGGGACCGGTGGACCAAGACCTTGTGGTGGGTGTGACGCTGATCGCTGACGGGCGCCGCCAGACCGGGGTCGGCCAGGACGTGCCACCGACGCCGCCCGGGCAGGGTGCGGAGATCACGCTGCACGAGGTGCCGCTGATGTCGGGGATGGGCCTGACCATGACGGGCCCGCGGCAGGGCGGCTTCGGAGCGCTGAACGACCGGGTGTTCGAGATCTGCGCCGAAGCCGATCTGATCTGCGCTGCGCCCGAGGAGGCGTTCAACATCGTCAACCTGCCCAAGACGCTGGAGGTGTTGGCCGGCGGCGCCGGTCAGCCGGTGCACGCGCTCTATGCCACCCCGC
>JBAPQQ010000672.1:0-2910 GCA_049280695.1 Mycobacterium sp. | reverse complement strand
GTGGCGGTCGCAGACGCGCTCACAGGCTCCAGGCCATGCGGAATTTGTCGGTCAACTCGGCCGGTTCCAGCTCTGAATACGTGTCCTGCTCGTAGCGGCGCACGGCGACGGTGGCGTCGACGGCGGGGTCACCGAGGATGCCGCGGATACGCGCCGAGGAGTCCAGCGCGGAGATCACGGCGGCCTGCTCGGTGGGCAGGGTGGCCACGTCGCCGAGCGTGGCCGGGTCCACGACGATCTCCGGCGGCAGCTGGGTGCGCTTTTCGATACCTTCGAGGGCCAGCCCCAGGATCACCGCCGACGCGAAGTACGGGTTCGCCGACGGGTCGCCGACTTTGACTTCCACGTTGGCCCCGTGAAGGTGGGCCGGCCCGCCGGCCAGGAAGCGGACCGCGGCCTCCCGGTTCTCCGTGCCCCAGCAGATGTTGGCGCCGGCCCAGAAGCCTGGCTGCATCCGCAATCCGGAGACGATCGATCCGCTCAGCACGCCTTGGGCTTCGGGCAGCCCCGTCAGCACCCCGCCGATCGCGTGTTCCCCGTCTTCTGTCATGCCGTGCCGGCCCGACCCGCCGGAGAACACCGGCGCGCCGCTTTTCGTCAGCGAAAAGTGTTGGTGGGCTCCCGATCCCACGCCGCCTGCGAACGGCACCGGTGAATAGCTCACCCGCAGCCCGTAGCGGCGGGCCACCCGGCCGATCACCAGCCGCATCAGCACCAGCTGGTCGGCCGCGGCTACCGGGGCCAGCGGGGTCAGCGAGATCTCGAATTGGTTCTGGCCGTATTCCGGGTGGAACTGGTCGATACCGACTCCGGCGGAAGCTGCCGACGTGGTGACATCACGCACGAACGCTTCGTGTTCGAGCACCCCGGCCACCCCGTACTGTGCCCACAGCGCCGACGGCAGTCGGGCGCCGTCGGGGCCGACGAGCAGGAATTCGATCTCGTGGCCGACCAGCGCTTCGAAGCCTGCATCCCGCATCCGGTCCGCGACGCGACCCAGGGTGCCGCGACTGCACGCCGGGATCGGCGCGCCACCCTGGTCGAAGAAGGAGCCGGGAGCCCATGCCAGGCCGTCCCCCAGTGTTCGCAGCGCGGTCAGGTCGAGGCGGATGCGCTCGTCGCCGACCACGCCCATGTCCTTGGTGAACGCGATGCCGGTCTGATCGATGGCGAACACGTGCCACACGGGGCTGGCGCCCAGGCCGGGCTCGGCGAACGCCGACAGTCGCCGCGCCGGCACCGTCTTAGCGTGGGTGAGGCCGGCGGGGTTCACCACGGTGCCGATCACCGTTTCGATCCCTCCTGCTTCGAGTTGGGCGATGGAGGGCGCGGCAGGCGCTTCGTCGGTCATCTCGAACATTCTGCAGGGCGGGGACGCGACTCCAGGTCGACTCCCAAAGTTGGTCACCTGAACCACACGCATCGTGTTCGTCCCAAGGTTGCCTGAACACGCGGTGAACTGCGTCGTTCCGTAGTGTGCGAAGTGCGATGTCCCCAGACCATTCGGCGTTCAACGACCTCGTCGGGTTGCTCGACTACCCGATGTTCGTCGTCACCACGCGAGCCGGTGACGACCGCGCCGGGTGCCTGATCGGATTCTCCAGCCAGGTGAGCATCGACCCATCGCGGTTTCTCGCCGGACTGTCGAAGAAGAACCACACCTACCGGATCGCCAGCCGTGCGTCGCACCTGGCCGTGCACTTGCTGCCGCGCGAGCGGCGCGACGTGGCGCGGCTGTTCGGCAGCGAAACCGGCGATCGCGTGGACAAATTCAGCCGCTGCGCGTGGCACGAAGGGCCCGAAGGGCTGCCCATCCTGGATGACGCCGTGGGCTGGTTCGCCGGACGAATCCTCAACCGCTTCGACGTCGGCGACCACGTCGGCTTCCTGCTGCAGCCGGTCGACGGCCACGCACCGGAGCGGTTCGGTGAGCTCGTCACGTTTGCCGACGTGCGCGACTTGGAGCCCGGGCACGAGGCGTAAGGTTTTGCCGGCGCTGGTGAGGGCCGTTCTCACCGGTACACGTCGACACAGGAGGGCTTCATGCGTGCCGAACGCTTCCGACACCTACTCGCCGCGGAAGGTCCGTTCGCTTCGATCTACTTCGACGACTCTCACGACACGGCCGACGCCGAGGCACAGCTGGAGCTGAAATGGCGCGGATTGCGCGAACTGCTCGAAGAGCAGGACGGCCGGGCGCTGGCGGACGTTCTCGAGCCGGCGGTGCTCGGCGCCAAGCCGCCGGTGGGACGCAGCGGCCGGGGGCTGATCGCTTCGGCGGGCGGCGTGCTGGTCAACGAGCATCTGATCCGGCCGCCGGCGGCAGCGGTGGCGCGGGTGTCCGAGCTGCCCTACCTCGTGCCGTTGGTCGAGCACGCAGCCGGCCACGACGTCTACCTGCTGGCGGCCGTCGACCACGCCGGCGGCGACATCACCGTGCACCGTAACGACCACGACCGCAGCGAGTCCGTCGACGGCGGCGGCTATCCGATTCACCACGCGCGCCGGGCCGACACGCCCGGGCGGGGCGATCCGCAGCACACGGTCGAGGAGGCTCAGGCCAAGAACATTCGCGCGGTCAGCGATCGGCTGGCGTCGCTGGTGGACGTCACGCACGCGGAGGTGGTGTTCGTGCTCGGCGAGGTGCAGTCCCGTTCCGAGCTGGTCGCCGACCTGGCCGAGCGTGTGGCCGACCGGGTGGTCGAACTCAGGGTCGGCGCGCGCCACAGCGGCATCGACGACGACGTCCGCCGTGCGATCGACGGGGAGTTCCTGCTGCGCCGGACTGCGCTGATCGACGATGCGGCGCACCGCTTTCAGGCCGGCCACGGCTCGGGCCTGGCCGCCGAGGGGATCGCGTCGGTATGCGCCGCGCTGCGTGACGGCGCGGTGGAGACGCTTATCATCGGT
>JBAPQQ010000671.1:0-1849 GCA_049280695.1 Mycobacterium sp. | reverse complement strand
GACCCAGGCGGTTTACTGTCGGGACCATGGCCGTCGGCGGGGTGCTCTTCGACATCGACGGCGTGCTTGTGACGTCGTGGAAGCCGATCGAGGGGGCCGCCGAGACGGTGCGGGTCCTCGCCGAGCGCCAGGTCGCCTGCTCGTACCTGACCAACACGACCACGCGCACCCGGCGCCAGATCGCCGAGGCTCTGGCCGACGCCGGGATCACCGTGCGTCCTGGCGAAGTGATCACGGCGGCGGCACTCACCGCCGAATATGTGCGCCGGCACCATCCGGACGCGCGGTGCTTTCTGGTCAACAGCGGCGACATCACCGAGGACATGCCGGGCATCGACGTCGTCGCGTCAACCGAATACGGGCGTGACGAAGAGCCGCCCGATGTGATCCTGATGGGCGGTGCCGGCCCGGAGTACGACCACCTGACGCTGAGCCGGGTCTACGACTGGATGGCCCAAGGCGTGCCCGTCGTCGCGATGCACCGCAGCACCGCGTGGAACACCACCGAGGGCCTGCGGATCGACACCGGCATGTACCTGATCGGGATGGAGGAGACGTCCGGGCGCAAGGCCACGGCCGTCGGAAAGCCGGCGCCCGCGGGGTTCCTGGCCGCGGCGGGTCGCCTCGGTGTCGATCCCGAGCAGATGCACATGGTCGGCGACGACCTCAACAACGACGTGCTGGCCGCCCAGGTCGTCGGAATGACCGGTGTGTTGGTGCGCACCGGCAAGTTCCGGCAGGACACGCTGGACCGTTGGGCCGCAGACGAATTCGCGATGCAGCCCAACCACGTCATCGACACGGTGGCCGACCTGCCGCAGTTGCTCGGGCTCTGACTCATTCGCGCCGAGGTGCTCGGCTAGACCCAGTAGTTGTCGTGATGGACGAAGAACTCTCGGCGCTCGTCGTCGGTCATGTCGCCGAGCTTGGCCAAGCCCTCGAAGTATCTCTCCCGCGGCGCGCCGGGAGCGAACAAAATCAGCGCAGACGCCGGATCGTCGGCCTCGTTGCGGAAGCCGTGCACGCCGCCCGGGGGTACGTAGAGGTAGTCGCCGGCGTGCCCGTCGACCCAGGCCCGCCCGTCGAAGAGTTGCATCGACCCGGACAGCACGAAGAAGGACTCCGAGATCGTCTTGTGGAAATGCGGGCCCGGGCCGCCGCCGGTCGGTGCGAGGTCCACGCGGTAAAGGCCGAAGTCGCCGTCGGTGGAAGCCTGCGTCGCCAGGTAGGAGTAGGACAATCCGGGAGCCCGAACGTCGGGTGGCTCGCCGGCGCGGCGCAGCGTCGCGCTCACTTCGCCGTCGCCCGTGTAGCGGGTCGGAGGGTACGCACCGGGCACCAGAGACATCGTCGTCAGCCTGCCACAGGGAGCCGACCTTGCACTCGTCATAGGCGAGTGCTAAGAATGGGGTTGGCACTCGCCACCGGTGAGTGCTAGGTCGGGACGGTGAGACCGAGGTATCGGTCGTCCGTCGCGGGCACTGACCCGGCCCGGAACGTCACCCCCCCAACCGGAGGAAGCACTTCGCACATGTCCAAGATCATTGCGTACGACGAAGAGGCCCGGCGCGGCCTCGAGCGGGGCCTGAACAGCCTCGCCGACGCGGTAAAGGTGACGTTGGGTCCCAAGGGCCGCAACGTCGTCCTCGAGAAGAAGTGGGGCGCTCCCACGATCACCAACGACGGCGTGTCGATCGCCAAGGAGATCGAGCTGGAGGACCCGTACGAGAAGATCGGCGCCGAGCTGGTCAAGGAAGTCGCCAAGAAGACCGACGACGTCGCCGGTGACGGCACCACGACGGCGACCGTCCTGGCGCAGGCCATGGTGCACGTGGGTCTGCGCACCGTC
>JBAPQQ010000670.1:0-1732 GCA_049280695.1 Mycobacterium sp. | reverse complement strand
CCAACTCCTCGGTCAGGTCGGCGAAGTCCAGGCCTTCCCGGGTGAAGTTTCGCGCGAAGTCGGTCTGGTAGCCCCCCAGCAGCCACACATCTGACGTCATGGCCCGCAGGTTACTCCGCTCTGCCGCCGTCAGGAACCAGTCGTCGACGCGAGGGGACCATGTGGTCATATTTCACTGTGGCACTTGCGGCTGCCCGGGAAGTGGGTGACAGTGGCGCGCAAGGTGTTGTTCATCGTGAACGACCCGGTAGCGACGGGCGGGCTTCTCACAGAACCGTTCGCCGGCAACGGGTTCGACGTCGAGAACTTCGAGGTGGTGCCCTGGTCGCGGGTCGGTGCCCCCGCGGTCGACGTGACGTTCCCCGAACCCGGCGGCTACGACGTCGTCGTGGCGCTGGGCGCGCGCTGGGCGGCCTACGACGCCACGCTGCCCTGGGTGGGCGAGGAGATCCGGCTGCTGCGCGACGCGCACACGGCGGGCGTCGCCGTGCTCGGCGTCTGTTTCGGTAGTCAGCTGCTCGCCGCTGCGCACGGTGGCGCAGTATCCCGTTCGGCCGCACCGGAACTTGGCTGGTCGAGCGTCGACACCGACGACTCCGCGCTGGTGCCGCCCGGGCCGTGGTTCCAGTGGCACTTCGACCGCTGGACATTGCCGTCCGGTGCGACGGAAATCGCCCGCAATGCCGCGGCCTCACAGGCATTCGTGGTCGGCCGCAGCCTCGCGTTGCAGTTCCATCCGGAACTGGACCGGGCGCTGCTGGCGGCCTGGATCGCCGACGGCGACGAGCGCGAGTTATCCCGGCGCACGGTCGAACTCGGGGCGGACGCCAGGGATCGCACGCGTCAGCTGGTGCGCGGGTTCATCGCCCGAGCTGATGGGCAAGAGCGTCCCTGACGCTCGGCCGGCGGAACCGGTGGCCCAGGTCGAGCAGCCGGTCAGGCGTCACCCGCTGGTTGGCCTCGGCCAGCTCGCGCACACCCTCTTCCCCCAGCAGAAGCCGGGGACCGATCGTTGGCACTGGAAGCAGCGCCGGCCGATGGAGCACGCCGGCCAGCGCCTTGGTGTACTCGCTGTTACGAACAGCTTGGGGCGCAACGGCATTCACCGGTCCGACCACTCCCTCGTCCCATAGCGCGCGGTGGTAGACGTCCACCAGGTCGTCGATGCCGATCCACGACAGCCACTGCCGACCACTGCCCAGCCGCCCGCCGAGTCCGGCAGCGAACAGCGGGCGAAGCAGCCGCAGGGTCCCGCCCCTGGCGGCTTGCACGATCCCGGTGCGCACCGCGACCACACGCAGCCCCGCAGACTCGGCGGGAGCCGCCGCGGCCTCCCAATCCCCGACGACGTCGGCCAGAAAGCCGTCACCGCGGGCGCTGTGCTCGGTCAGCATGTCGTCGCCGCGGTCGGACCCGTAGTAGCCGATGGCCGATGCGGTGACGAACACCGACGGTCCGCCGTCCGTGTCGGCTGCGGCCTTCGCGAGCCGCCGGGTGGGCTCGATGCGGCTGTCGCGGATGTCGCGTTTGTGCGCCGACGTGAAACGCCCGGCGATCGACGCGCCCGCGAGGTGGATCACCGCGTCGACGCCGCTGAGCAGGTCGGGCGCCGGGTTGGCGGGATCCCAGTACCGTTCGTCGTGGCCGCGGGCCAGCCGGCGCACCAGGCGGATCACCCGGTGACCACCGCTGGTCAGAAACGCCGACAGCGCAGAACCGATCAGCCCC
This sequence comes from Mycobacterium sp., assembly GCA_049280695.1. GTDB lineage: Bacteria > Actinomycetota > Actinomycetes > Mycobacteriales > Mycobacteriaceae > Mycobacterium. Next base: position 4 of record JBAPQQ010000670.1, on the reverse strand, counting down.
GAGG
>JBAPQQ010000669.1:0-4477 GCA_049280695.1 Mycobacterium sp. | reverse complement strand
CGGGCTCTTGGGTTTACGATCCCGACTCGCTTCGCAGTATCAAGCGCTGCGCATCGCACTCCTTCGCGCCCGCGGCGAACGATGCGAGGGCGATATCTGCGTCGTTGAACTCGATGCTGCGTTCTGGCTTGGACATTGCACTACCACTGGCAGTGGCAGTGGACGGCGATTTCGTAGTGCTTTGCTTGGACCATGGGCTGGGTGACGCCCATACTCTGGTGGAGATCGTGGCCGCGGTCTCACGCTCCGGCAGCGACGGTGAGTTCGCTTCGCCCGGTGACGCCCCACGGATCGTCCGGAATCCGGCATTGTGTGCGGTCTTGAACGCGGTTAGGACCACGCCCGCACCGATGCTGAGCGCAGTCGGTCGTACCTTTCGCGACCGTATGGTCGGGCTGCCATCGAGACGTCGGCCACGACACACACTTCCGCCGAACACATTTCGGTCCGCACGAACCACGCCGAACTGCTCACCTGAGTATCACTCGGTGTTCGTCAGGAGTGAGGGCGACTATGTCGAAGCAGTGCGCCGTTACCGCTCCACCCATTCTCTGCAGATGTCGGCTTCGGCGTTGACGATGTACTTCATCTGCCACTCGTTGCACGTCGCCGGCATCCCCATGTCACCGACTGTCGAGGTGCTGGTCGATCTGCGGAGGTACCTGCCACCCAACCGGACCACCTGGGCTAACTTCACGGCGGTCGCACGGATTGGGTTCGGGCCCAACAAGACTGCGCAGGAGTTCGGTGATGCGCTGACAACGGACGTCACGTCCACTCGGCCATTGATCGACATGGTGGGCGGCGCCGTCAAGTCGCGGCTGTCGGCGCTGGCGCGAAACCATGACCGCGAGAATGCCGGCATGAGCGCGGGCGGCGGTGCTGAAAACAAGGAGGCGACAGTCGTACTCTCGGATATCACCAGGTTGCCCGCTATGGCGGACGTGTGCTGGCAGGACGGCGGCCGACCGAACATGGCGGTCGCCTTACCCCCCGCGAGTCCTTCTCACATATCTGTCTTGATATGTCAGCCGTCGGCGGGCGAAGTGCAGCTGACGGCAACATTTTACGCGAGCGAACACAGTGCCGAGAAGATTCGTCATGCTCTCAGCCGTGCATTGTCGATCGCGCAGTGCGAAACGGCGCCAGACGTTGCGCGCAGGGCCGGGTGTTGAGAGTGACCAGCGCGCAGCAGAGTCTTAGATACGAGCCCGATGCCGCAGCGACGGCGTCCCGCCCCGTGCCACGGCTGGCAATCGTGACGGATGTCGTCGCTCCCTGGCATAGCGGCGGAAAAGAAACGCGAACCTGGCACTACTCCCAGGAACTCGCACGCAGCGGGTTCCAAGTGCACATCTACACGATGAAATGGTGGGCGGGAGGCTTACGGGCACAACAGGGTCTAGTGCACCTTCACGCCATCTGCCGGCAGTGGCCGCTCTACGCCGGACAGCGGCGGTCCATCCTGCAAGCCGTCGCCTTCTCGTTCGCCTGCATGCGGCTGATCGGGGCCCGGTTCGACATCGTAGAGGTGGACCAGATCCCGATCCTGCCCTTATTGGTCGTCAAGGCGGTATGCCTGATAAGGCGCAAGCCCGTGGTGGCCACCTGGCACGAGGTCTGGGGAAGAGGTTATTGGCGCAGCTATCTCGGCCCTTTGGGCGAAGTGGCAGCGCTGGTCGAGAAGCTCGTCCTGCGGCTGCCGGATCGGGTCATCGCGGTAAGCGAAGGCACAGCCGAGCGAATCGTCAACGCCACCAAAGCGACCATGCCCGTGTTCGTCGGCCGCAATGGAATCGATGCCGACGAGATCGCCGACGCGCCCGTCGAAAGCTCCGGCACGGACCTGCTTTTCGTCGGTCGGCTCCTCGCTCACAAGGGTGTCGACGTTCTCGTCGACGCCGTTGGCGACCTCACGAAGCGCGGAACCGTGCTCTCACTAACGATCGTCGGCAAAGGGCCGGAAGAAGGCACTCTCCGCGAACTCGCCGCAGCCCGCGGTTTGACCTCCCAGATCACCTTCACCGGGGAGTTGGCGACCCATGCCGAAGTAGTCGGCCGAATGAAGTCGGCAGGGCTGCTGGTGTTCCCCACCCGTCGCGAAGGCTTCGGGCTCGCCGCGGTGGAGGCCATGGCGTGCGGCACCCCTGTAATCACGACCGATCATCCTGACAACTTCGCACGCCTACTGATCACGCCGGGGCGCAACGGCTACCTGTGTCGACCCGACGGCGCCGATCTGGCGGATTCGATACTGCGTGCGTTAGCCGAGCGCCACGTCCTGTCGGTTGGGGCAAGGGAGACGGCAACTCGTTACACCTGGCGCAATGCGGTCGGGCATTGCCTTGCCGCATACGGCACCGACCGGCCGCCCCCCGCTGTGGTGCGGGGGCCGAGCCAGCAGATGGGGCGGTGCTAGAAATGGCCACCCGAGCGAAAGCCCAATCATTTCAGTCGGTTTTCCGAAGGATCCGGGGTTCCCGCGCGGTCGCGAGGATGCACGGTGAGCCGCAGACGCGGTTTCGATCGTCCCGGCGAAGAGCTGGCCGGTGCGCGACTGCGTGCGCCGTTGTCGTCGTCGCGAGTCTGATTGCCGGCGCGTGCGGCAAACCGTTCGTGAGATCTTCATTGTTGTCAGACAGCGATGATTCACTTCACCTGGGGATCGCATACGGGGATACGTTGACGTGGCTGTCCGATGACGACCTGTCCGCCACCCTCGACGATGCTGCGGCCATGGGCATCAAGTGGATTCGAGTTGACTTGTCGTGGGCCAACATCCAACCCGACTCGCACAGTGGTTACCGGTGGGAACTCTTCGATCGCGTGGCGGACGCTGCAGCGAAGCGAGACCTCCAGCTCCTTCCCATCGTCTCGTACACGCCGCCATGGGCACGGCCCGACGGCTGCCCAACTGAAAAATGCGCTCCCGCTGACCCTGGTGAATTCGCCGAATTCGCCGGCGAAGCGGCGTCACGATACCGGGAGGTCACTACGTGGGAGGTCTGGAACGAGGAAAACAGCCAGGTCTTCTGGCAGCCCCATCCTGACCCTGTCGCATACTCCACGTTGTTTGAGCTGACCGCAGATAGCCTTCGCGGGTCGAATCCCGCCGCGAAGGTTCTGATCGGCGGGCTGGCGATCACAGAGCCCGATCGTGGCGGAATCAGTCCGCGAGATTTTGTGGGCGCCCTGATCGACTCCGGAGCCGTCGACGCCGCCGATGGTGTTGCTATACATCCGTATACGTATCCCAACCTCGCGAGTGCCCGGGGCCCGTGGGTCGGTCAAGGGCAACACGCCAGCTCGAGCGTGCAAGGCGTTCGCGACGTGTTCCGGAGGGCGGGGGTTCCCGAACTGCCCGTGTGGATCACCGAGTACGGCGCGCCGACCGGTGGCGAACCCGGAAGCGATGACCACGTCACGGAAATGCGTCAGGCCCAGATCGCGTTCGACGCCGTCAAGACCGCCGCAGCGGACAGCGGCGTTGCTGCCCTCATGTGGTACACGTACCGGGACAGCGGCGCAGATACGGCGGATCCGGAGAGCCACTACGGGCTGCGCCGCGCCGATGGTTCGGCGAAGCCGGCTTACGACGCATTCGTACAAGCGATTGCGGATTCTCCACGCTGATTTATCACTCGCGTAACAGGTGAGTTCCGGTACCGGGTCATCGCCGGTGTCGCGGGGGCGGCCTACGCTCCTGGTCATGGATTCCGACCTCCGCCCTCCACTCCACGCCGCCGCGTTGCGCAACTCCCTCGCCCCGCCGTGGCACCACGTCGAAGTCGTCGACGAAACCGGCTCAACGAACGCCGATCTCGTCGCACGCGCGAATGCCGGGGAAGACGTCGACGGTCTGGTGCTCATCGCCGAGCACCAGACCGCAGGCCACGGCCGGATGGGCCGTACTTGGTCGGCGGCGCCGCGGGCCCAGCTCACCCTGTCGGCCGGCGTCGGTGCCGCTGACGTGCCGGCGGCCAACTGGGGCTGGCTGCCGCTGGCCGCCGGGCTGGCCGTGGTGGACGCGGTCGAAGCCCTCGGGGTTCAGGCGGCCTTGAAGTGGCCCAACGACGTGCTCGCCGGAGACGGCAAGCTGGCCGGCATCCTCTCGGAGGTCGCCGGACAGACCATCGTCGTCGGAATCGGCCTCAACGTCACGCTGCGCGCCGACGAGGTCGGTGAGCCGCTGGTGACCTCGCTGACCGACCTCGGCGTCGCCGACTCCGACCGCACCGCGCTCGCGGCCGAGTTGCTGCGCCGGTTCGGCGAGCGGGTAACCGGCTGGCGCGCCGGCGACTCGCGGCTGATGGACGAGTACCGGTCCCGCTGCACCTCGATCGGGTCGCCGGTGCGTGCGGCGCTGCCGGGCGGGCGCGAGATCGTCGGCAAGGGAATCTGGATCGACGACCGGGGCCGACTGCGGATCGAGGCCGGAGAGGACGTGGTGGCGGTCTCCGCCGGGGACGTCGTGCAC
>JBAPQQ010000668.1:0-2409 GCA_049280695.1 Mycobacterium sp. | reverse complement strand
GGCAGCGCCAGATAGAAGCTCACCTCGACCGACAGGCTCCACATCTGCGTCAGCCCAGCGGTGAGCGTCAGTGGCACGTAGATCTGGGTCAGTGTCAGGTTCGCCAACCACACTGTGAGACTTGTCGTTTCGGCGTCGGGCAGCAATGTCAGGATCACCACCACCGCGACCAGGTAGCCCGGCATGATGCGCACGATGCGCGAGCGCAGATAATGCCCCGTCGGCGGGGTTCGGCGCAGACCGCGCACGGCCGCGGCGTGCCCCCGCCACAACAGGAAGCCGGACAGCGCGAAGAACACCGCGACCGCCAAGTCGAAGCGGCCGAACAGACGGCCGGAGATTCCGGCGGAATGCCCGGTCTGAAACGCGACATGGGTGATCACCACGCCGATCGCCGCGCACGCCCGCATGCCCTCGACCGCGGGCAGGAAGTTGCGCGTGCCGCTTACCGTCACGCCGATCAGTCTGCACGGCGGAGCCGAAGTTGCCGGTCTTCGGGTGGCGCCGCTGTGAGCCTCGACCTTAGTTTGTGCTGTTAGGGTCAGACCGGTTTGCCTCCGCTGACCGGGTCGGGGCCAGCGGCGGCAGAGAGCTCGTGGGATGGGAGGCGGGGTTTGAACCGCGTACTTGCGCTACGTACGGCGGCCTACGCGATCTTGTTCCTCGGCGCGGCCCTGATCATGGCCGCATTCGTGCTGTCCACCTACACCGTCAGCCGCGTCACGAAGATCCCGCTGGACGTCGACACCACGCTGACAAGCAACGGCACTGCGGCCACAGCCCTGGACCCGGCGTCGTTGTGGACGGATCGCTTCGTCGCCAATACCGACGTGCCGGTGGTCCAGCAGCAGCAGTACAGCACCGAGACCGGCGCTGACACACCGTCGAACGCCGACGTCATCACCCTGCAGGTCGGCACCACGCTGCGGCGCACCGACAAGCAGCAGGACAACGGTCTGCTGCTGGCGATCGTCGACACGGTCACGCTGGACCGTACGACCGCGCAGGCGGTGTCCAGCGATGCCGACCCCGCCGGCTTCGTCCAGAAACCGCGCACGATGGACGACACCAAACCGCCGTTGCGGATCGCGCTCAAACACGAGGGACTGAACTACCGGTTCCCGTTCGACGTCGAGAAGAAGACCTACCCCTACTTCGACCCGGTGGCACAGAAGACGTTCGACGCCAACTACGACGGCGAAGAGGACGTCCTCGGGCTGACCGCCTTTCACTTCAAGCAGAACGTCGGGATGGACAACAACGGCAAGCTCGTCGAGCCGGTCGAGTACCCGTCGCTGTACGACCGCGACGAGGACGCCACCGTCAGCGCCCGTGCGGCGCTGTGGGGACTGCCCGGCCCGCCCGACGACATGGTCACGATGAAGCGCTACTACGCCGCACAGCGGGAATTCTGGGTCGACCCGGTGAGCGGCACGATCGTCAAGAGCAAAGAGCGCGCGGTGCACTACTACGTGCGCTGCGAAGACCCCGAATGCAAGAACCGTGATCCCCTCAAGGCCGACGTCACGCTCGTCGACTACACCGTCACGTCCACCGAGGCGACGGTGGAGCAGCAGGTCAACTCCGCACGCGACGAGCGGGACCGGATCGCGGTGTGGACGCGCATCCTGCCGATCAGCTTCACCGCGCTGGGCATCGTCGCGCTGGTCGGCGGCAGCCTGCTCGGGTGGTTTACGCTGCGCACCGACACCGGACTGATCGACCCTGGCCTGGACACCGCCGAGCACGGATTCTTCCCGCGCGGACCGTCGGGTGAACCCGTGCCGGGCGCCGAGGCCGAGACGGAGAAGCTGCCGGCGCAACGCCGCCCGCCGCCCGCACCGCCTCCCAAGCCTTCCTAGCGCACCGTGTCGCAGGCCCGGCGCTGCGTCGCGCCCGGATATGCGCTGACGCTGACGCTGGCGGTCACCGCGCCGCTGTTGGCGCCGGGATACCTGCTGCTGCGAGACGCGGTGTCGACGCCGAGGTCCTACCTGTCGGACGACGCGCTGGGGTTGAGCGAGTCGGCGCCTCGCGCGCTGCCGCAGGACTTCTTCGTCGCGCTGTCGTCTTGGCTTGTCGACGGCGGCGTGGTGGTCAAGTCGCTGCTGATCGTGGGACTGTGGCTGGCCGGCTGGGGCGCGGCCCGGCTGGCAGCACTCGTGGTGCCCGACGCCGGGCTGGGTGGCGAGTTCGTCGCGGCGACCGTCGCCGTATGGAATCCGTATGTGGCAGAACGGCTTCTGCAGGGGCACTGGAGCCTGCTGGTCGGCTACGGGTGTCTGCCGTGGGTGGCCGCGGCGATGCTGCGGCTGCGCGGCGGGCGTTCTGTGTGGGCGTTGCCGTTGTGGATTGCGGTGGCGGGCCTGACGCCCACGGGCCTGATGCTGGCGGCGACGGTCGCGCTGG
>JBAPQQ010000667.1:0-3041 GCA_049280695.1 Mycobacterium sp. | reverse complement strand
CCTACATCCTGGGCAACCCCTACGACGACGGCCTGGGCATCCGGCTGGGTGAGTCTGCGGGCGGGGTCGCCAAGAACCTGGACCAGATGTTCATCACTGCGGCGGCGTACCCTCCCGAGATCCTGCTCACGGGTGTCGTCGTCAACAAGGAGGGCAAGCGGTTCGTCGCCGAGGACTCATACCACGCGCGAACGTCGGCTTTCGTCCTCGAGCAACCCGAACAGACCGCGTACCTGATCGTCGACGAAGCCCACATGCAAATGCCCGAGATGCCGCTGATCAAGTTCATCGACGGCTACGAGACGGTGGCCGAGATGGAGATCGCGCTCGGAATTCCGCAGGGCAACCTCGCGGCGACGCTGAGCCGTTACAACGAGTACGCCGCCGGCGGCGAAGACCCGGACTTCCACAAGCAGCCCGAATACGTTGCCGCACAGGACAAGGCGCCGTGGGCTGCGTTCGACCTGTCGCTGGGCCGAGCGATGTATTCAGGTTTCACGATGGGCGGCCTTGCCGTGACCGTCGACGGTGAAGTGCTGCGAGAGGACGGCAGCGTGGTACCGGGCCTCTATGCCGCGGGCGCGTGCGCGTCGAACATCGCGCAGGACGGCAAAGGATATGCGAGCGGGACGCAGTTGGGGGAGGGCTCGTTCTTCGGCCGCCGCGCCGGCGCGCACGCAGCGAAAAAGGCTGTGGCGCAGGCGCGTTAGACCGGTTCCGATTCCTTCTCCACGCGGCCGAGGCGCCACTCGCCCTCCCCGAGGAGGCTCAGCTGCTTGTCGTGATACTGGTTGACCGCGGCCCGATGGCTGACGCTGACGACGATGCAGCGCGGCAGCTCACGCCGAAGCAGTTGGTACAGAGTCATTTCCAGGCCCTCGTCGAGCGCCGAGGTGGCCTCGTCGAGGAAGACCGCCTTCGGCTTGGTCAGCAGGATCCGGGCGAAGGCCACCCGCTGCTGCTCGCCGGGGGAGAGCACCTTGGCCCAGTCGAGCACCTCGTCGAGGCGGTCCACCAGGTGGGGAAGCGCCACTTTGACGAGCATGTCCTGCACCTGCCTGTCGGGTACTTCGCCAGCGGCGCGCGGGTAACTCACCACCGCGCGCAGATCACCGAGCGGAACATAGGGCAACTGCGACAGAAACATCGTCTCGTTCGAGTCCCCGGGACGCCGCAGGGTGCCCGTCGCGAACGGCCAGAGTTCGGCCAGACTGCGCAACAGCGTCGTCTTGCCGCTGCCCGAGCGACCGGTGATGATGAGTCCGTCGCCGGCGTCGAGCCGGACATCCAGTGGCGAAATCAGCTGCAGCCCAGCAGGAGTACGGACCTCGATGTCGTCGAGTTCGACCACGTCCCCGCGGCTGTGCTCGGTGGCGATCGTCGGCAGATGGCGGGCCCGGTCGTTGGCATCCATCAGACCGTAGAGACGGATGATCACCGCGCGGAACGAGGCGAACTTGTCGTAGGAGTTCCGGAAGAACGACAGCGAATCATGGATGTTGCCGAATGCCGATGCGGTTTGACCTACGTCGCCGAACTTGATGTCGCCGGCGAACAGCCGCGGCGCCTGCACCACCCACGGCAGCGGGTTGATGACCTGGCTCATCGACACATTCCAGCCCCAGAAGCCCACCGTGCGGCGGACATAACGGCGGTAGTTGTCGATGATCGGCGTGAAACGACGCTGCAACTGCGCGCGTTCGGCTTTCTCACCGCGGTAGAAGCCCACCGCCTCCGCCGCGTCGCGCAGCCGGACCAGCGCATAGCGGAACGCCGCGTTGAGTTTCTCGTTGCGGAAGCTGTAATTGATCAATGGGCGCCCGATCCAGAACGCGACGACGGTTGCGACGAGCACGTAGAGAATCACCACCCAGAACATCGCTTTCGGAGTGGTGAAGCCCGCGACGGTCAGTGGACCCGACAGGTTCCACAAGATCGCGGCGAACGAGATCACCGAGACCACAGCGTTGATCGCACCGAAAAGCAGCACGCTCGAGGTCCCGTTCGCCGGCTCGTTCGGTGTGCCGCCGACACCTGCGGTGAAGACGTCGACGTCCTGCTGGATGCGCTGATCGGGGTTGTCGATGGTGTCGTCGATGAATCGGCCCCGGTAATACGCCTGCCCGTCGAGCCAGTTCTCGGTCAGATGCCCGGTCAGCCAGACCCGCCACCGGATGATGAAACGCTGCATCAGGTAGATATCGGTCATGATGCGGATGACGTGCAGCACCGCCATGATGCAGAAGGTGGCGATGGCCATCCAAAACCCGTGTATTCCAGACTGTTTCACGGCTTCGTCGCCGGCCGCCGCCCCTTCGAACGCGGTCTGCAGACTCGTGTACAGATCGTTTCCGTAGTAACTGAAGAGCACGTCGAGCCGCACCCCCAGGATGACCGATATCAGCAGCACTCCCAGCATCAGCCACACCGGAACGGACTGCCGACCGACGAAATAGCCGCGGGTGATCCGCCAGTACTGCCGACCCCACGCGGTCGTGTACCGGAGAACGACGAGCACCGCCACCGTGCAGACGGCGCTGATCGCCCATGCCTTGGCGACCCAGATCAGCGAATCGATCGGCGCCGAAGCCCAGTCGATCGACGGCGTGAACAGTTCCGGCTCCATCAGACCTCCTGACGATCTCGCAGCGAAGCTACCCCAGCGCTGGGCGTGCGGCCCGCCGCCGGGATCTAGGCTCACCGAACATGAGCATCGAAGCTCCGCCGGTGCATGCCGGCCGCCTCATCGCCCGTCGTCTGAAAGCAAGCGGCATCGACACGGTGTTCACGCTGTCGGGTGGGCACCTGTTCTCGTTCTACGACGGCTGCCGCGCCGAGGGCGTCCGTCTGGTGGACACCCGGCACGAGCAGACCGCGGCGTTCGCCGCGGAGGGCTGGTCGAAGGTGACGCGAACACCAGGTGTGGCGGCGCTGACCGCCGGGCCGGGCGTCACCAACGGCATGAGCGCGATGGCGGCGGCGCAGCAGAACCAGTCGCCGCTGGTGGTGCTCGGTGGCCGCGCGCCGGCGCTGCGGTGGGG
>JBAPQQ010000666.1:0-9542 GCA_049280695.1 Mycobacterium sp. | reverse complement strand
GTGTATTCGTAGGGGCCGTTGGAATCTGCGACGACCCCGCCGCCGGCCTGCACGTATGCGGTGCCGTCGCGCATCAGCGCGGTGCGGATGGCGATCGCGAAATCGGCATTGCCGGCAAAGTCCAGATAGCCGACCACGCCGCCATACAGCCCGCGCCGCGTCAACTCGACCTCCTCGATCAACTCCATCGCCCGCACCTTCGGGGCCCCGGACAGCGTCCCGGCCGGAAAGCAGGCGGTGACGGCGTCCAGTGCGGTCCGCTCTTCCGCGAGCCGGCCGGTGACCGTCGAGACCAGGTGCATCACGTGGCTGTACCGCTCGATGTGGCTGTAGTCGTCGACGCGCACGGTGCCGGGAACGCACACCCGACCGAGGTCGTTGCGGCCGAGGTCCACGAGCATCAGGTGTTCAGCGCGCTCCTTCTCGTCGGACAGCAGCTCCTTTTCCAGCAGCAGGTCTTCCTCTTCGGTGTCGCCGCGCCAGCGGGTGCCTGCGATCGGATGCGTGCTGGCCCAGCCGTCCTTGACGGTGACGAGCGCTTCCGGGCTGGACCCGACGATCGAGAAATCAAGGCCGCCATCGGCTTTCGGGATATTCAGCAGGTACATGTACGGGCTCGGGTTGGACACGCGCAGCATGCGGTATACGTCGATGGGGTCGGCATTGGTGTCCATTTCGAACCGTTGCGACGGCACCACCTGGAAAGCCTCGCCGGCTTCGATCTCGCCGACCAGACGCTCCACGATCGCGCTGTATTCCTCGAGCGTGCGCTGGCAGCGATGCACCGGTCGGGGACGGTCGAAGACCGCCACGGTCGAGGGCAGCGGCTGGCCCAGTGCCTTCGTCATCACGTCGAGGCGGGACACCGCGTCGTCGTAGGCCCAGTCGACCCGCTCGTCGGTGCCGTTCCAGTTCACCGCGTTGGCGATCAGCGTGATGGTGCCCTCGTGGTGGTCGACCGCGGCCATGTCGGTGGCCAGCAGCAGCAGCATGTCGGGCAACCCGAGGTCGTCGACGGTCAGCGACGGCAACCGCTCCAGCCGGCGGACCATGTCGTAGGCGAGGAAACCGACGAGGCCCCCCGACAGCGGCGGCAGGTCGGGCAGGTGCTCGCTGGCCAGCAGGTCCATGGCGGCTTTCAGCGCTTCGAGCGGGTCGCCACCCCGGGGTGCGTCCTGCGGCGTGACGCCGATCCAGGCTGCCTCGCCGTCGCGCACAGTCAGGGCCGACGGGGCGCCCGCCCCAATGAAGGACCACCGCGACCAGGACCGTCCGACTTCCGCAGATTCGAGCAGGAAGGTGCCGGGCCGGTTCGCGCCGAGCTTGCGGTAGGCCGACAGCGGAGTCTCACTGTCGGCGAGGATCTTGCGGGTGACGGGCACGAACCGATGCTCGGCCGCCAGCGCGCGGAACTGCTCGCGCGTGGTGGTCGGCGATGAGCCACTTGCGCGAAGAGCAGAAGATCCCGTGAGATCGGCGGTCGACGACACGTGGTCTAGCGTAGACACCCATGAAACGCGGTGATCTCGTCGACGAGTTCGAACTTCCCGACCAGACCGGCAAACAACGCAAGTTCAGCGAATTTCTCGCCGACGGTCCGGCGGTGCTGTTCTTCTACCCGGCGGCCGGAACGCCGGGCTGCACGCGCGAGGCGTGCCATTTCCGGGACCTGGCAAAGGAATTCGCCGACGTCGGCGCCACTCGGGTGGGCATCAGCACCGACCCCGTCGGTAAGCAGGCGACGTTTTCCGACAACCACCACTTCGACTTCGCGGTGCTGTCCGACGCGGACGGGACGGTGGCATCGTCGTTCGGCGTGAAACGGGGGTTGCTCGGCAAGCTGATGCCGGTGAAGCGGACGACGTTCGTGATCGACACCGACCGCAAAGTGCTCGAGGTGATCTCCAGCGAAATGAACATGAACACTCACGCCGACAAGGCACTTGAGGTGCTGAGGGCACAGGGGAGCGGCTAGCCGGTCACGAATCGGCAGTCCAGGTAGTCGATGACGGGCAACGTACTAATCCTCTGGAATCAGCAGCATGTCGGCGTCGAAGCACGTGTGGTCGCCGGTGTGGCAGGCCCCACCGACCTGGTCGACCTCCAGCAGCACGGTGTCGCCGTCGCAGTCCAGCCGCACCGAGTGCACGTGTTGGGTGTGCCCTGACGTCTCGCCTTTGACCCAGTGCTGCTTTCGGGACCGTGAGTAGTACGTGGCCTCACGCGTCTGCAGCGTGCGTGCCAGCGCGTAGTCGTCCATGTGCGCCACCATCAGCACCTTGCCGGTGCCGCGTTCCTGCGCCACCGCGGCGATCAGGCCGTGGACGTCGCGCTTGAGCCTTGACGCAATGCCTGCATCCAGACCACTCATCGCACGGTGATCCCTTCTGCGGCCATCGCCGCTTTTACTTCCTTGATGGTCAGCTCGCGGAAGTGAAAGACGCTGGCGGCCAGCACGGCGTCGGCACCCGCAAACACGGCCGGCGCGAAGTGTTCCACCGCCCCGGCCCCGCCGCTGGCGATCACCGGCACCGTGACCGCCGCACGCGCGGCCCGCAACATGGGGAGGTCGAAGCCGGCCTTGGTGCCGTCGAAATCCATTGAGTTGAGCAGTATTTCACCGACACCAAGCTCGGCCCCCCGAGCCGCCCAGTCGATGGCGTCGATTCCGGTGCCGCGGCGCCCGCCGTGCGTGGTGACCTCCCAGCCCGAGGGTGTCGGCGGCGAGCCCGCCGGCACGCTCCGCGCGTCCACGGACAGCACGATGCACTGCGACCCGAACCGTCGGGACAGCTCTTCGAGCAGTTCGGGGCGAGCGATAGCCGCCGTGTTGACAGCCACCTTGTCGGCGCCCGCCCGCAGCAGCATGTCGACGTCGGCCACCGAACGCACTCCTCCGCCGACCGTCAGCGGAATGAACACCTGTTCGGCCGTGCGGCGCACCACGTCCAGCATCGTGGCCCGGCCCGACGACGACGCCGTCACGTCGAGGAACGTCAGCTCGTCAGCACCCTCGGAGTCGTACACGGCGGCGAGCTCGACCGGGTCACCGGCGTCACGCAGGTTGGCGAAGTTGACGCCCTTGACCACCCGCCCGTCGTCGACGTCGAGGCAGGGGATGACGCGAACCGCGACGTCGCTCACCGGTAGTCCCCCGGATCGCCTACGGTACGCAGGATCTCGAGGATCTGCTCGTGACATCCCGGCACGCCGGCCAGCGCCGCGCTCGACTTCGGCGTCCACTCGTTGCCGGCCAGGTCGGTGACGATGCCGCCAGCGGCCTTGACCAACGCCACGCCGGCGGCATGATCCCAGACGTGGTCGCCGAAACTGATTGCCCCGCCCAAGATCCCGGCAGCAGTGTACGCCAGGTCGATGCCGGTGGAGCCGTGGATGCGCAACCGCGACGACACCTGGCTCAGACGCTCCAGCACAGCAAGCCGGTAGCGGCCGGGGAAACGGCCCCGCCAGTCCACATTAAAGGTGCCGATGCCGACCACCGCATCCTCGAGCTGGGCGGGTTCCAGCCGTGGCAGCTCGGTTCCGTTGCAGCGCAATGGACCTCCGACGACACCGGTGAACCTCTGTCTGACGAACGGTAGCCAGGTGAGACCGGCGACGGGCTGTCCGTCGCACATCAGCCCCAGCAGGATCGCGGCCATCGGGAGCCCGGCAGCATAGTTGAAGGTGCCGTCGATGGGGTCGAGTACCCAGACCCTAGGGGAATCGACGTCGGCGCCGCCGTACTCCTCTCCGTGCACCTCGATCCCAGTCGCCGACGTCAGCGCCTCCACCACCTCGCGTTCGATCGCGAGGTCGATCTCGGTGGCGAAGTCGTTGCCCTTCTTGGGCACTGCGGAGTCTGCGCCGTGGCCCTCGACGAAGCGTTCCGCTGCTTTGTCGAGAATCTTGGCGGCCTGCGCGACCAGCGCGTCGAGATCGTCGGCCATGGCTACCGCACCGCCGCCAGGGCTTGAGGCAGCGTGAAACGCCCGGCGTAGAGCGCCTTTCCGACGATCGCACCCTCGACACCGACCTCGGTCAGCTTTGCGATGGCCCGCAGATCGTCGAGACTGGACACGCCGCCAGAGGCGATCACCGGCGCATCCGTGCATTCCGCCACCTCGGCCAGCAGCTCGACGTTCGGGCCGGTCAGTGTGCCGTCCTTGGTGACGTCGGTCACGACGAACCGCGAACACCCCTCGCTGTCAAGACGTTCCAGGACTTCCCAGAGATCGCCGCCGTCGGTCTCCCAGCCGCGGCCGCGCAGCCGGTGTTCGCCGTCGACGATCTGCACGTCGAGCCCGACTGCCACCTTGTCGCCGTGCTCGGCGATGACCTTCGCGCACCACTGCGGGTTCTCCAGCGCTGCCGTGCCGAGGTTCACTCGGGCGCAGCCGGTCGCAAGCGCCGCGGCCAGCGATGCGTCGTCGCGGATGCCGCCGGAGAGCTCGACGTTGACGTCGAGCCTGCCGACGACTTCGGCCAGCAGCTCACGGTTGGAGCCGCGGCCGAATGCGGCGTCGAGGTCCACCAGGTGAATCCACTCCGCGCCGTCGGACTGCCAGCCCAGCGCGGCGTCGAGCGCCGAGCCGTACTCGGTCTCACTGCCGGCCTGCCCCTGCACCAAACGCACGGCCCGGCCGTCGACGACGTCGACCGCGGGCAGCAGGATCAGCGCCATCGCGACCACTCTGCGCCGAGATTGCATCTGGCGTGGCGTTCTCTCGAACTTTTCCACGTGGAATGCAATTTCGCGGTCATAGGCCGCGCACCCAGTTGCTCAGCAGCATCGCGCCCGCGTCGCCGCTCTTCTCGGGATGAAACTGCGTGGCCGACAACGCCCCGTCCTCGACGGCGGCCAGAAACCGCACACGATGCGTGGCCCAGGTCAGCATCGCCTCGGGATTGCCCTCCCAGCGCTGCGCCGCGTAGGAGTGCACGAAATAGAACCGGGTGCCGGCGTCGAGTCCTGCGAAGAGCCGGCTGCCGGCATCGGCGTCGACGACGTTCCACCCCATGTGCGGGATCACCGGGGCGTCCAACCGCGTGACGGCTCCCGGCCATTGGCCGCATCCCACGCTTTCCACGCCGAATTCCACTCCCCGGTCGAACAGGATCTGCATGCCCACACATACACCCAGCACCGGTGCGCCCGACGACAGCCTTTCGGCGATGATCTTGTCCCCGCCGACGGCGCGCAGGCCCGTCATGCAGGCCTCGAACGCTCCGACGCCCGGCACCACCAGCCCGTCGGCGGCGGTGGCGTCAGCCGGATCTGCGGTGACGTCCACGTCGGCGCCGACTCGCTGCAGCGCCCGCTGAGCCGACCGCAGGTTTCCTGAGCCGTAGTCCAGCACCACCACGGATTTCCTTGTCACAACGCACCTTTGGTGGACGGCACCCCGGTGACCCGGGGGTCGCGTTCGACGGCCTGGCGCAGTGCCCGTGCGACGGCCTTGTATTGCGCTTCGGTGATGTGGTGCGGATCGCGGCCGTAGATCGTGCGCACGTGCAGCGCGATGCGCGCGTTCATCGCCAGCGTCTCGAACACGTGCCGGTTGACCACGGTGTGGTAAGGCACGCTCGAGCCTGCGATCGTGAAGTGGCGCAGGTGATCCGGCTCGCCGGTGTGCACGCAGTACGGCCGCCCCGAGACGTCGACGGCCGCATGTGCCAGCGTCTCGTCCATCGGGATGAACGCGTCGCCGAACCGGCGGATGCCCTTCTTGTCGCCTAGCGCCTGACCCAGCGCCTGGCCGAGCACGATCGCGGTGTCCTCGATGGTGTGGTGCCCTTCGATGTGCACGTCACCTTTGACGCGGACGGTCAGATCGAAGCTGGCGTGGCTGCCCAGTGAGTGCAGCATGTGGTCGTAGAACGGCACTGCGGTGTCGACGTCGACGTTCCCGCTTCCGTCGAGGTCGAGTTCGACGACGATGTCGGACTCCTTCGTGGTGCGCTCCACGCGGGCGCGGCGGTTCTCGGTCACGATGCTCCTAGAATTGTCTTGCTCCTCGCGTCCGCGTCGGGCTGGGCCGCCAGACTCGCGCTGGCGTTGAGGAATGCGTCGTTCTCGGCGGGCAGTCCGGTGGTGACGCGCAGGTAGCCCGGGATGCCGACGTCGCGGATCAATACGCCGGCGTCCAGATAACGACGCCAGGTGGCGGGCGCGTCGGCGAACTCCCCGAACAGCACGAAGTTCGCGTCGCTGGGGATCACCCGAAAACCCATGCGGCTCAACGCTTCGCCGACACGCCGGCGTTCTGCGACGAGGGCCGCGACGCTGGCCAGCGTCTCGTCGGCGTGGCGCAGCGCCGCGCGCGCGGCGGCTTGGGTGAGCGCGGACAGGTGGTAGGGCAGACGCACCAGCAGGAGTGCGTCGACGACTGCCGGCGCGGCGATCAGATAGCCGAGCCGGCCGCCGGCGAACGCGAACGCCTTGCTCATGGTGCGCGTCACCACCAATTCGGTCGGGTATTCCTCGAGGAGTCCGATGGCGCTCGGCGCTGCGGAGAACTCGCCGTAGGCCTCGTCGACGATCAGAATGCCGCCGCTCATCGCGTCGAGCAGGCGGCGCAGATCTGCAAGCGAAACCGATTGTCCTGACGGGTTGTTCGGGCTGGCGACGAACACGACGTCGGGCCGGTGCTCGGTGATCGCGGCGACGGCCACGTCGGCGTCCAAGCCGAAGTCGTCGGACCGGTGAGCTTCCAGCCAACGCGTCTGCGTGCCGTCGGAGATGATCGGGTGCATCGAATACGACGGCACGAAGCCGATTGCGCTTCGGCCCGGCCCGGCGAACGCCTGCAGCAGCTGCTGCAATATCTCGTTGGAACCGTTGGCGGCCCAGAGATTTTCGACACCGACGTGCACGCCGGTCTGACGCGTCAGGTAGGCGGCCAGGTCGGTGCGCAGTGCGGCGGCGTCACGGTCGGGATAGCGGTGCAGATCGGCGGCCGCCTCCCGTATCGAGCGCGTGACGTCGTCGACCAGAGCCGGTGTGGGCGGGTGCGGGTTCTCGTTGGTGTTGAGCCGCACCGGCACGTCGAGTTGTGGTGCGCCGTAGGGCGACTTGCCCCGCAGGTCCTCGCGCAGCGGCAGGTCGGCGAGTGTAACCTTTTCGCCCGGCCTCACCTTTCGAACCTCCGGCGCACCGCTTCGCCGTGGGCCGGCAGGTCCTCGGCCTTGGCCAGCGTGATCACGTGACCGGAGACGTCTTTGAGCGCGGCCTCGTCGTACTCCACGACGTGGATGCCGCGCAGGAACGTCTGCACCGACAGTCCGCTCGAGTGGCGGGCGCAGCCGGCCGTCGGCAGCACGTGATTGGAGCCGGCGCAGTAGTCGCCGAGACTCACCGGCGAGTACGGGCCGACGAAAATTGCACCGGCAGAACGGATTTGGGTGGCCACCGTCGGCGCGTCGGCCGTCTGGATCTCCAGGTGCTCGGCGGCGTAGGCGTTGACCACGCGCACACCGGCGTCGACGTCGTCGACAAGCACGATCGCGGACTGGCGGCCGGTCAGTGCTGCGCCGACGCGCTCCCGGTGCGCGGTGGCCTCGACTTGAACGGCAACCTCTTTCGCGGTTGCGTCGGCGAGTTCCGCGCTGGGCGTCACCAGCACGCTGGCGGCCATCTCGTCGTGCTCGGCCTGGCTGATCAGGTCAGCGGCCACATGCGCGGGGTCGGCGGTCTGGTCGGCCAGGATCGCGATCTCCGTCGGCCCGGCCTCGGCGTCGATGCCGACGTGGGACCGGCAGATCCGCTTGGCGGCGGTGACGTAGATGTTGCCCGGCCCGGTGATCATGTCGACCGGCGCCAGCTCCGTGCCATCGGTGTCGACGCCGCCGTACGCCAGCAGCGCGACGCCCTGCGCCCCGCCGACCGCCCACACCTCGTCGACCCCGAGCAGGTGCGCGGCGGCCAAGATCGTCGGATGCGGCAGACCGCCGAACTGCGCCTGCGGCGGGCTGGCGATCACCAGCGATTCCACGCCTGCCGTCTGGGCCGGCACGACGTTCATCACCACGCTCGACGGGTAGACCGCGTTTCCGCCCGGCACGTAGAGGCCGACCCGCTCCACCGGCACCCAGCGTTCGGTGACCGTCGCGCCGGGACCCAGCGTCGTCGTCGCGTCGGTGCGGCGCTGGTCGGCATGTACCGCCCTGGCCCGCTCGATCGCTACGTCGAGCGCAGTCCTTACGTCGGGCGGCAGGGTAGCGAGAGCGTCGTCGAGCTGGGTCCGCGGAACGCGCACGGCAGCGGGCCGCACCCCGTCGAACGACTCGCCGTACTCCAGGGCCGCCTCGGCACCGCGCTGCGCGACCGCTTCGACGAGCGGACGCACCGTCGGCAGCACCGTCTCGACGTCGACGCCGCCGCGCGGCAGCGCAGCACGCAACTGCGCAGCGGTGAGCACGCGGTTGCGCAGGTCGATGCGGGTCATCTCGATACCGGGCATTACGTCGATTGTCCCTGATCGACGCGCCCGAAGAGAAATTGATTGATTCGGGGGTCAGAGATCCAAGCCGATGTCGAGCACCCGCACCGAATGGGTGAGCGCGCCGACGGCGAGGTAGTCGACTCCGGTCGTCGCGTACGCGTGGGCGTTGTCCAGCGTCAGGCCGCCGGATGCTTCCAGCTTCACCCCGGGGCCGCGGCTGTTGCGCCGTTGCACGGCCATCTGCGCCTGCCACACCCGGAAGTTGTCGAGCAGGACGAGTTCGACCGGTTCGGCCAGCACCTCGTCGAGCTGCTCCAGCGAGTCGACTTCGACCTCGCACGGCAGTCCGGGCGCGGCGGCGGTCACGGCGCGCAGCGCTGCAATGACCGAGCCGGCGGCGGCCACGTGGTTGTCCTTGATCAGGGCGGCATCGCCGAGGCCCATGCGGTGGTTCTGCCCGCCACCGACGCGCACCGCGTACTTCTGCAGCGCCCGCAGGCCCGGCAGCGTCTTGCGGGTGTCGCGGATGACCGCCTGGGTGCCGGCCACCGCGTCGACCCACTGGCGCGTCGCGGTCGCGACTCCGGACAGGTGACACACCAGGTTCAGCAGTGTCCGCTCAGCTGTCAGCAAGCCCCGCGTCTGCGCCTCGACGCGCAGCACCGTGCCGCCGGCTTCGACCCGGTCCCCGTCGGCTGCCCGGTCCAGCACCCGGTAGCCACCCATGCCGAGCACGTCGTCGAGGACCAGCAGCGCGACATCGCAACCCGCGACGATGCCGGGCTCGCGGGCGACCAGCGCCGCCTTCGTCGTCGCGTCGGCCGGGACTGTCGCCTCGGTGGTGATATCGGGCCCGTAGCGCAGGTCCTCGTCGAGGGCGCGCAGGATCACTTGGCGCGCTTCAGCGACCTCGTGCTCGGACAGCCGCATCAGCAGCAGGCCCCGGCCGGCACCGGAGCATCGGCCGATGTCGCCCGCGCTGCGGCTCCGTCGACGACGACGCGTCCATCTGCTGCCAGCCGGACCGAGGTGCTGCGGGCCTGCTCCGGATCTGACTCCGGGTAGTCGGTGCGGTGGTGGCATCCGCGGGTTTCGGTG
>JBAPQQ010000665.1:0-2989 GCA_049280695.1 Mycobacterium sp. | reverse complement strand
GACTGAGTTCCTTCTCGGTGAAGCCGGTGCCGACGCGGCCGACGAACCGTAGGCCGCCCTCGTCGGGGACGCCCATCATCAACGCCCCGATCTGACTGGTCCGGCCGCCGGTCCCTGCCCGCCAGCCGCCGATGACCACCTCTTGGGTGTGCCAGTTCTTGTCCTTGATCCACGCCCGTGAGCGCCGGCCCGGCTGGTAGGTGGAGTCCCAGCGCTTGGCGACGACCCCCTCCCAGCCGCGCTGGCGGGAGTAGGCCAGCGCGTCGGGACCGTCGCCGGACAACAGCTCGGGCACGGTCAGTTCGGGGCGGTCGGCCGCCAGCGCCTCCAGAATCCGCCGGCGGTCGCGATAGCGCGCCCGCAGCAGCGGGCTGCCGTCGAGTTCCAGCACGTCGAATGCCCAGAACTCGATTCGCGTTGCGCGGGCGCGGTTCTGCATTTCGGAGAAGCTCGGCTTGCCGGACTTGTCGAGCGCGACGACCTCGCCGTCGAGGATCACGTGATGGTCGGCCAGCGCGGCGGCCACCGACTCCAGGCCCGGATATTCGCCGGTGACGACGCGTCCGCTGCGTGACTGCAGGCAGATTCGCCCATGATCGGCTTCCAACAGCAGCCGGTAGCCGTCGAACTTGCCCTCGAACGCCCAAGCGTCGTGCGTCAGTTTGTCGACCGAAGCCAGGGTGGCCAGCATCGGCGCCATGTCCCTGACGGAGGGCGACGCCTGCTCTTTCATCCGGTGCGCCAGCCACTGGTCGCCCTTGGTCTGAATCAGCGCATACCGCCCCGAGATTCGCCGACCGCTCAGCGTGACGATGACTTCGTCGTCGCGGAACTTCTCGGCTTCGTATGTGCCGGTGTCCCAGACGGTCATCGTGCCGGCGCCATATTCCCCTTTCGGGATCGTGCCCTGGAACGTCAGATACTCCAGCGGATGGTCCTCGGTGTGTACCGCCAGATGGTTCACCGACGGCGTGTCGGGAAGGTTCTTGGGCACCGCCCAGCTGACCAGCACTCCGTTGCGCTCGAGGCGCAGGTCGTAGTGCAGCCGGCGGGCATGGTGCTCCTGGATCACAAACCTGTTGTTCTTGCCCGGCTTCGGCGCCGAAAGTGGCACCGGCTCCGGGGTTTTCGCGGCGTCACGCTTGCCGCGGTACTTCGTCAGCCGGTCGTTCGCAATGTCGGCGTCCAACGGGGCCAGCAAGTCGCCGTCCTTCGCAACGCGCTCGAGCACCTCGTCGAAGCGCAGATGCCGCAGGCCGGGATCGTCGAGTTCCGCCCATGTGCGCGGCGCCGCTACCGTCGGCTCTGGGCGCCCCCGCAGCGAATACGGCGCGATCGTGGTCTTGGCTGCGTTGTTCTGGCTCCAGTCCACGAAAACCTTGCCTTTGCGAAGGCTTTTCGTCATGGTCGACGTCACGTGCCCGGGGTCGTCCTGCTCGAGTTGCTGCGCGACCTTCTTGGCCAGCGTCAGCGCACCCCGCGACGTGAGCGGCCGCACCAACGGCACGTACAGATGCAGGCCCTTGCTGCCGCTGGTCACCGGGTAGGTGGTCAACCCGATGTCGCCGAGGATGCCTCGGATCTGCCGTGCGACGTCCACGATCTGTGCCATCGGGACGCCCGGTCCGGGATCGAGATCGAACACCAGACGTGTCGCCGGCCCGGGCTTGCCGTTCACGAAACGCCACTGCGGCACATGCACTTCCAGTGCGGCCTGTTGCGCGATCCACGCCAGCGCGGCGGGGCTGTCGACGATCGGGTAGGTGGTGACGCCGGATTTGTGCGCGACGCTCTCGCGGTTCAGCCAGTTCGGCGCCGAGTCCGCGAGTTGCTTCTCGAAGAACGACGCCTCTTCCACGCCGTTCGGCCACCGTTTGCGGGTGGCGGGGCGACCGGCGATGTGCGGCAGCATGAACTCGGCGATGCGCGTGTAGTACGCGAACACCTGTTCTTTCGTGGTGCCGCTGGCGGGGTAGAGAACCTTGTCGGCGTTGGTGAGCCGGACGTGCGGGCCCGGCTGACCGTCCGGGGGCCACACGTGCGGGCTGCGAGCCATGATGCACCACGGTATACGCCTGTTCTTGCGCCATACTGGGCTTATGCGTTCCATCTGGAAAGGCTCGCTTTCCTTCGGCCTGGTCAACGTCCCGGTCAAGGTCTACAGCGCGACCGAAGACCACGACGTGAAGTTCCATCAGGTGCACGCAAAGGACCACGGGCGGATCCGTTACAAGCGGGTGTGCGAGGTGTGCGGCGAGGTCGTCGACTACCGCGACATCGCGCGGGCCTACGAGTCGGACGCGGGGCAAACGGTGATCGTCACCGACGAGGACATGTCCACGCTGCCCGAGGAGAAGAGCCGCGAGATCGAGGTGCTGGAGTTCGTTCCCGCCGGTGACCTCGACCCGTTGATGTACGACCGCAGCTATTACCTCGAGCCCGACTCCAAGTCGACGAAGTCGTATGTGCTGCTGGCCAAGACGCTGGCCAACACCGACCGCGTGGCGATCGTGCACTTCGCGTTGCGCAACAAGACGCGTCTTGCCGCGTTGCGGGTCAAGGACTTCAGCAAGCGCGACGTGATGGTGATTCACACGCTGCTGTGGCCGGACGAGATTCGTGATCCCGATTTTCCGGTGCTGGACAAGGAGGTCGACGTCAAGCCTGCCGAGTTGAAGATGGCCGAGCAAGTGGTCGAATCGATGGCAGACGACTTCAAGCCCGACCAGTTCCGCGACACCTACCAAGAGCAGCTGCACGAGCTGATCGAAGCGAAACTCGAAGGCGGCGAGGCATTTCCGACCGAAGAGAAGCCCGCCGAGCTCGACGTCACCGACGACGTCTCCGACCTTCTGGCCAAGCTCGAGGCCAGCGTGCGCAAGCGGCGCTCGACGTCGAGCCCGAAGAAGGCACCCGCCAAGAAGGCACCCGCCAAGAGGGCCGCGGCGAAGAAGTCGGCAGCCAAGAAGGCGGCCGGCAAGAAGTAGCT
>JBAPQQ010000664.1:0-2161 GCA_049280695.1 Mycobacterium sp. | reverse complement strand
GTCTTGGCCCGGTCGAGTTCGGCGAGTTCCTCAGCGCGCTGCTGTTGCGCCTGATAGTTGCGGGCGCTGCCGATTCCCGCGCCGACGTGACCGGCGACAAGCGTCACGAAGCCCCGGTAGCCGTCGTCCAGCGGACGGTAGCGGTTCAATGCCGCCACCAGGAATCCGCTCGGCGAATCGCCCTGCCGCAACAGCGGGACGACCAGTGCGTGAGTGGGCGGATCGGGCCAGTCACCGGACGGCAGCTCAGCGAACGCAGCCCCGTCGAGTTCGACGAGAACGGACTCGCCCCGCGCAGGCGCCGCCATCGGCCATGCACCCGAGGCGTCGGCGAAAAGCACTGCGGGAGCGGCCGGATGCCCTGAAGCGATGCCGCTCGTTGCCGCCAGCCGAGCGTCACCGCCGTCGTCGAAGAGGTAGGTCAGCGTGAACGGCAGATCGCGCAGATTCTTGTCGAGCTGGCGGCCGACGAAGCCCAGGATCTCTTCTTCGGTGCGTACCACGCTGGGGTCCGAACCCAGATCTCGCAGCGTCGCCATCCGCCGTTCGGCGATCACCCGCTGCGTGTCCTCGCTGACTACGCACAGCATGCCGACGACGCGTCCGTCGTCGTCTCGCAGCGGACTGTACGAGAACGTGTGGTAGGACTCCTCGGGGTATCCGGAGCGCTCGAGGAACAGAAGCAGCGCCGCATCCCAGGTGGCCCGTCCCGTCGAGAGCACTTGATCGATCCGCGGGCCGATGTCGTCCCAGATCTCCGCCCATACCTGGCTGGCCGGCCGGCCCAGTGCCCACGGGTACTTGCGGCCCAACGTGTCCTTGCGGTAGGCGGCATTGCAGAAGAATGTCAGCTCTGGTCCCCACGCCATCCACATGGGAAACCGCGACGAGAGCAAGATGCTCACCGCGGTCTGCAGACTCTGCGGCCAGCCGGTGGGCGATCCGAGTGGAGTGGCCTCCCAGTCCACCCGAGCGAGGTCCCGGCCGACGTCGCCGCCCAGTTCGAAAACCGGGAGGCGGGAGGTCGGCTCGGCGCTCATGCGTCGGTCTTTCGCAATAGCGTCATCCTCAAGCATTCCGTCGCTCGCGGTTCATCCGCGCCGGCCACCAAAAAGCCTGCCTCCGGTCACACTAATGTCAACGGCCCGGCCAGGGCAGCACGATCTCGCCCGACGCGCTAGCGCCGCGTGAACCGTCCGGCGAATGCGCGCAGGGGCAGGTCAGCGCTCGTGAGCAAGCCCGGCGGGGCTTCGACGACCGACTTGATCGCGTTGAGTGCCGGCAACCCGGTGACCGTCATGCCGATCGAGGCGAAGTTGTCCGGGTTGGACAGGTCCACACCGGGTTTCGGGAAGATCATGTGCTTGTTGTAGATGCACGGATCTCCCTTGATGTGGGTGATGTAGCAGCCCTTGATATCCCAGTGCGGATCGGTGTGCGGAGTCATCTGCCACTCCAGATGCGTCTCGACCCGCGGCACCCCGTCGACCATGCCCTGGTATTTGATGTAGTTGCCGCCCAGCGACCCCTTGGGCAAGGTGTACCAGCCCAGGTCGACGTCCTTGGTGCAGGCGCCGAGCTGGTAGTCGAACTTCACCTCGTCGAGTTTCAGGTCGAAACAGTCGGCCATCATCAGCACGCCGTCGGCGAAGACGCGGGTGTACTTCTCCAGCTTGACCGGAATGCTCGGATCGTCGACGGGCAGCCCGTAGCCGACCTCGATCCAGGTGTCCTTGGAGTGGTGGCATGACACGTCCACCGACTCGATGGTGGTGACGTTCTCGATCTCGGCGACATCGGCGGAACAGACCACACCGAGGATCTGGTTCAGGCCAGGGTTCATCCCGGTGCCGTAGAACGTCGACCCGCCCTTCTCGCAGGCCTCACGAAGGAGTTGGGTGACCGGCTTGCCCGACGGATGGGGGTGATTGGCGTCGCGGTGCCATCCGGTGATCCAGTCGGCCGTCGTGACGATATCGATGCCGGCCTCGAGGACTTTCACGTACAGGTCCTCGTCGGGGAACACGCCGTGAAAGGTCAGCACATCGGGCCTGGCGGCGATGATCTCCCCGATAGTGCCGGTGGCCGTCACGCCGTTCGGACCGATGCCCACCAGCTCGCCGACGTCCTTTCCGACTTTGTCCGGCGAATAGCAATGCAC
>JBAPQQ010000663.1:0-9048 GCA_049280695.1 Mycobacterium sp. | reverse complement strand
CTGTTGGACGCCAGCCGGTTGGCGCCGTGCATCCCGGTGCGCGCCACTTCGCCCGATGCGAACAGTCCGGCGAGTTCGGTCCGTCCGTGCACGTCGGTGACCATGCCGCCGCAGCTGTAGTGTGCGCCCGGCACCACGGGAATCAGGTCGCGCACCGGGTCGATACCCGCGGCGCGGCAGGCCCGGGTGACCGTGGGGAACCGGCGCGGTAGATCCGGTATCGCACGCGCGTCGAGGTACACGCACGCGTCGCCGCTTTCTCGCAACCGTGCTTCGATGGCGGCGGCCACCACGTCGCGCGGGGCCAGATCGCCCATCGGATGCACACCGTGTGTCACCGAATCACCGCGTGCGTCGACCAGTTTGGCGCCTTCACCGCGCAAGGCCTCGGTGATCAGCGGTCTGCGCCCTGCGCTTCGACTGTCGTAGAGCATGGTCGGGTGGAACTGGACGAACTCGATGTCGCGCACCGGCACTCCCGCCCACAGCGCCAGCGCAATCCCGTCGCCCGTCGAGCCTTCCGGGTTGGTGGTGGCTCGATAGAGGTGGCCGAGACCGCCCGTCGCGAGGATCACCGCGGGCGCATGCACGACGCCGACGCCGTCGTCGTTGATCACCTCGACGCCGGTGATGCCGTCACCGTCGTGAAGCAGTTGTCGCGCAACATGATTGCGGCGAATGTCGAAGGTCGTGGCCGCGCGGTTCAGTGCGCGTTGCACCTCGGCGCCGGTCGCGTCGCCTCCTGCGTGGATGATGCGGCGCCGGGAGTGGCCGCCTTCGCGGGTCAACGCCCAGTGCCCGGGCGCTGATTCGTCGAAACGCGCGCCGTTGGAGACCAATTCGGTGACCGCTCGGTATCCGTCGGCGACGATGGATCGCACCGCATCGCGGTCGCACAGCCCACCCCCGGCCGCGACCGTGTCGTCGACGTGGGCGGCAATGGAGTCGTCGGTGCGCGGCAGCACCACCGCGATCCCGCCCTGCGCATAGAACGTCGCGGTGTCCGACGTCTTGCTCAGCACCATCACCCGAGCACCCCGGCGCCCAGCGGCTATCGCCGCGGCCAAGCCGGCGACCCCGGTGCCGATGACGACGACGTCGGCGCGAGCCTGCCAACGGCTCATTCGCCGCCGCCGGGCTGGCCGATCTCGATCATGCGCTGCACGCTGCGGCTGGCCAGCCGTGCGGTTTGCGGATCGACGTCCACCTCGTCGGCGCCTTCGGTCAGGCATCGCAGCAACGCGGCCGGCGTGATCATCTTCATGAACCTGCACGACGCCCGGTCGTTGACGGCCTGGAAGTCGACTTCGGGCGCAGCCCTGCGTAATTGGTGCAGCATGCCGACCTCGGTGGCGACCAGGACCTGCCGGGCGCGGGTGGCGCGGGCAGCGTCGAGCATGCCGCCGGTGGACAGGATCTTGACCCGCTCAGCGGGCACCGCGCCCTCCCCGGCCAAGTAGAGCGCCGACGTCGCGCATCCGCATTCGGGGTGCACGTACAGCTCGGCGTCCGGGTGCGAGCGGGCCTGGTCGGCGAGTTCGTCGCCGTTGATGCCGGCGTGCACGTGGCATTCGCCCGCCCAGACGTGCAGGTTCTTCCGGCCCGTCACCCGGCGCACATGGGCACCGAGGAACTGGTCGGGGCAGAACAAGACTTCGCGGTCCTCCGGAATGGACGCGACGACGTCGACCGCGTTCGCAGACGTGCAGCAGATGTCGGTGAGCGCCTTGACTGCGGCGGTGGTGTTGACGTACGACACCACGACGGCGTCGGGGTGTTCCGCCTTCCACGCGGCGAGGTCCTCGGCGGTGATCGAGTCGGCCAGCGAGCAACCCGCACGCTGGTCCGGGATCAACACGGTTTTCTCCGGGCTGAGGATCTTGGCGGTTTCGGCCATGAAGTGCACGCCGCAGAACACGATCGTCTGCTCCGGTGCCTCGGCGGCGATGCGCGACAGCGCGAGTGAGTCGCCGACATGGTCGGCGACGTCTTGGATGGCCGGAACCTGGTAGTTGTGCGCGAGCAGCGTCGCGTTACGCAGCTTGGCCAACCGGCGGACCTCTGCGGCCCACTCGGCATCTGGCTCGACGCCCGTGTAGATCCCGTCTTCCAGGACCGTCGTCATCGCCTTCTCCTTCAGCATCGCGGTTTTCGACTTATAATCGAAAACATGCCCCATACTAGCACCGAGCACGAGGTGCTCGCGGTCGTGTTCCAGGTTCGTCACCTCGATAGTTCGGCCGGCGCACCGAAGCCCCAGCTCAGCGTGCTGCTGTGGGAGCGGGCGATGAATCCTCAACGCGGCGCTTGGTCGTTGCCGGGCGGCCGGCTGCGCAACGACGAGGACATGACCAGTTCGATCCGTCGTCAACTGGCCGAGAAGGTGGACCTGCGCGAAATCGCTCACCTCGAGCAGCTCGCCGTGTTCTCCGACCCGGCGCGGGTACCGGGGGCCCGGACCATCGCCTCGACGTTCCTGGGGCTGGTGCCCTCCCCCGCCACGCCGGCGTTGCCGCCCGACACCCGCTGGCACCCCGTCGACGCACTGCCGCCGATGGCGTTCGACCACGGCCCGATGGTCAGCCACGCGCACAGCAGGCTGGTGGCCAAGATGTCGTACACCAACATCGGATTCGCGCTGGCACCCAGAGACTTTGCATTGTCGACACTGCGTGACATCTATGGTGCGACGCTGGGCCACCAGGTCGACGCCACCAATCTGCAGCGGGTGCTCGGCCGCCGCAACGTCATCACCCGCACCGGAACCATCGCCCGCAGCGGCCGCAGCGGTGGCCGCCCGGCCGCGCTCTACCGCTTCACCGACTCCCGGTACCGCGTCACCGACGAATTCGCGGCTCTGCGGCCGCCCGACGCGGACCTGAGGAGCAAGACAGACAGAGCGTCGACTGGATTCTCATAGCTCTCTCAAAGTAACGTGCCGGTTGACCACGAAGGAGTGTTCGCAATGGATTTTGCCGGCCTGGCCCACGCGGCCGGTGCTGACTGGATCGGCGCCGTCCCACACGAAGAGCTGCGGCGAAGCCGGCCGGTACGGCCCCGGCACGACCCGTTCTACCAGCCGCCACCAGGCTTCGAGCATGCTGCGCCGGGCACTGTGCTGCGCACGCGTGACGTCGAGTTGGCATTCCTCGGTTTCGTCCCGCAGAAGTTCTTCGCCACGCAGCTGCTGTACCGAAGCAGTGACCGCACCGGGGCACCGGAAGCCGCGGTGACCACCGTGCTGGTGCCCACCGAGCGCGGCCCGGAGAACGTGTGCCCGATCGTGTCGTACCAGTGCGCGATCGACGCGGTGACCTCGCGCTGCTTTCCGTCTTACGCGATGCGCCGCGGAGCGTTCGCGCCCGGCGCCCTGGCGCAGTTCGAGTTCTTGCTGGTCGCCGCCGCGCTGGCCGAGGGCTGGGCGGTGTCGGTGCCCGACCACGAGGGCATGCACGGGTTGTGGGGGGCTCCCTTCGAGCCGGGTTACCGCATCCTCGACGGGCTGCGGGCGGCCACCAGCTGCGAGCGGCTCGGCATCTCGGCGGACTCCCCGATCGGCCTGTGGGGGTACTCCGGGGGCGGCCTCGCGACCGCATGGGCGGCCGAGACGTGCGCTGACTACGCCCCCGAACTCAACATCGTCGGTGCGGTGCTCGGGTCGCCGGTCGGCGATCTCGGGCACGCATTCAAGCGGCTCAACGGCTCGTTCTACGCCGGGCTGCCGACGATGGTGATCGCCGCGCTGTCCCACATCTACCCGGAGCTTCGGACGGTCATCGAACGGCATGCCACCGAAGAGGGACGGTCTCTGCTGAAGTCCGCGGAGAAGATGACGACGATCGCCGCCGTCATCCGCTTGATGAACAAGGACATCGACGCCTACGTCGACCGTCCGCTCGAGGAGATCCTGGCCGAGCCCGAGGTCCAGTACGTGTTCGACCACATCAAACTGGGCACGGCCGCGCCCAGTCGGCCCGTGCTGATCGTGCAGGCGGTGCACGACAAGATCGTGTCCGTCGACGACATCGACGAGCTGACCGAGAGCTATCGGGCCGGTGGCGCCTCGGTCACCTACCACCGGGACAGCTTCAGCGAACACATGCTGCTGCATCCGATGTCGGCGCCGATGACGCTGCGCTGGCTGCGCGACCGTTTCGCCGGAAAGCCGCTGTCCGAGCACTTGGTGCAGACGACTTGGCCCACGCTGTTCAACCCGTCCACCTATAAGGGCATGCTGCGGCTGGTGGGCATCGCGGCGCGGGTGATCACCGGGCGCAAGGTGGAACGCAGTCCGCTGTCGGCGCTCGACAGATAGCCTTTGACCGGCGCCAAGGAGTGGCCATGAGAACAGCGATCTGCGACATGCTCGGGATCGACATCCCGTTGCTCGCCTTCAGCCACTGCCGCGACGTGGTGGCCGCAGTCACCAACGCCGGCGGGTTCGGCGTGCTCGGGGCGGTGACGCTGACGCCCGAACAGCTCGAGCAGGAACTCAATTGGATCGAAGCCGAGGTCCGCGGCAAGCCGTACGGCGTTGACCTCATCGTGCCGGAGACGTCCGTCGGCAAGGGGCAGCGGCTGACCTCCGAGCAGTTCGCGGACATGATCCCGGCCGAGTATCGGGCGTACGTCGACGCGCTGCTGGCCGACCACGGCATCGCGGCCGCGCCCAGCAGGCTGCCGCGGGTAGCGACGACGGATGACGCCGGCGACAGCCTGATGGAAGTCGCGTTCAAGCACCCGATCAAGCTGATCGCCAATGCGCTGGGCCGCCCGCCGCAGTCGATGCTGGACGCCGGCAAGGCGCACGGCGTGCCGGTCGCGGCTTTGGCCGGCGCGAAGGAGCACGCCGTCAAACACGTCAATGCGGGCGTGGACATCGTCGTAGCGGCCGGTACGGAGGCCGGCGGGCACTGCGGCGAGGTGACGACCATGGTGCTGATTCCCGAAGTCATCGAGGCGATCAAGCCGATTCGTGACGTCCCGGTGCTGGCGGCCGGCGGCATCGTGACCGGCCGGCAGATGGCTGCCGCGGTGGCGATGGGCGGCGCCGGCGCGTGGACGGGCTCGGTGTGGCTGACCACCGAAGAGGCCGAGACCGCCCCGTACACCCAGCAGCGGATGCTCACCGCGACCTCGCGGGACACCATCCGGTCGACGTGCCGGACCGGCAAACCGACGCGGCAGCTGAAGTCCGACTGGACCGAGGCGTGGGAGTCGGGGAAAGGTCCTGAGCCGTTGCCGATGCCGCTGCAGTCGATGATCAGCGAGCCGGTGCTGCGGCGCATCGACACGCTGGCCGCCAGCGGCGACGAGGGCGCCCGTGCGCTGGCGACCTACTGGGTGGGACAGGGCGTCGGGTTGATGAATTCCGTCAAGCCCGCCCGGCAAGTGGTCTACGAATTCGCGCAGGACTACCTGGCGGCAGCCGAGCGGCTAAGCGCCAGCCTCGAGGACTGACGGCCGCGTACCGAGGTCGTCGTGCGCCGACGCGGCGGCCATCATCGCGTAGGTGAGGATCGCCGCAACGGCGGGCAGCAGCAGGACCGTCAGCACCTGCAGCGGCGTGTGCCCGAAGAACACCGCCGGCGCCTGGGCGACGTAGTGCAGCTTGTGATCGGCCGGAACCGCGTCGATGTCGAAGTGGCCGTAGCGAATTCGCACCAAACCCGCGCCGGTGCCGGCCGCCGCGGCCGCCGCTGCCGCCCCGCCCGCCGTCAACGCGATCACCATCGCGGGGCCGCGTTGCTGTCGCCACTGCCAGACCAGCACCGCAGCCACCACGCCCAGGCCCACCAGCAGGCCGGCCAGCATCACCGCGGCGTCGAAATAGTGGTCGGCCTCGCTGCCGAGGTACTGCTGAACGCGCTTGCCGGACTTCGTCACCGCGGCGGCGCTGTGCACCGGCGGGGCGAGCCACGCCCAAAGCCCTCCGATGGCGATCCCGGCTACTGCCATCCCGGCCGGCACCGCCCACAGTTTCCTCATCGCTTGGCCTCCAGGTCGGCGGAGTCCTGCAACCCGTGCCGGGAGCAATTCGCCGACCACCCGTCGGGGCGCACCTGAACGGTCATGCGGCGCCCGCACTCGGCGCAGTAGCGCGGCGGCTCCAGACCCAGCTTCGCGGCCGTCGGCACGGCCGTGCCCGCGGGTTCACCGGTGTAGACGTTGAACTTCACAGCGTCGCGTTGAGCGCCTTGATCGGCATCTGCAGGCCGTCGAGCAGTTCGAGGTCGGCCTCGGCGGGCCTTCCCAAAGTCGTGAGGTAGTTGCCGACGATCACGGCGTTGATGCCGCCCAGAATGCCCTGCTTGGCGCCGAGGTCACCGAGCGTGATCTCCCGGCCGCCGGCGAACCGCAGCATCGTGCGCGGCAATGCGAGCCGGAACGCGGCAACGGCCTTGAGCGCCTCAGACGCGGGCAGCACGTCGAGGTCGCCGAACGGCGTGCCCGGACGGGGGTTGAGGAAGTTCAACGGCACTTCGTCGGGGTCCAATTCGGCCAGCTGGCCGGCGAATTCGGCGCGCTGCTCCAGCGTCTCGCCCATCCCGAGGATGCCGCCGCAGCACACCTCCATGCCGGCGTCGCGGACCAT
This sequence comes from Mycobacterium sp., assembly GCA_049280695.1. Classification (GTDB taxonomy): domain Bacteria; phylum Actinomycetota; class Actinomycetes; order Mycobacteriales; family Mycobacteriaceae; genus Mycobacterium. Next base: position 2,453 of record JBAPQQ010000663.1, on the reverse strand, counting down.
TTCCAGCGTCTGCCACCGCTCCTCCCAGGTGTGGGTGGTGACGACATTCGAGAAATGTGACCGGGCGGTCTCCAGGTTGTGGTTGTAGCGGTGCACCCCCATCGCGGAGAGTCGGTCGACCTGTTCTTGGGTCAGCATGCCCAGCGAGCACGCGATCTGGATGTCGACCTCGTCGCGGATCGCCTGGATGCCGGCGGCCACCTGTGCCAGCAGCCGCTCGTCGGGTCCGCGCACGGCTGCGACGATGCAGAACTCCGTCGCGCCCGTCTTCGCGGTCTGCTTGGCGGCCTCGACGAGACTCGGGACGTCCAGCCACGCGCTGCGGACCGGCGAGGCGAAGAGGCCGGACTGCGAGCAGAAGTGGCAGTCCTCCGGGCAGCCGCCGGTCTTGAGGCTGATGATGCCCTCGACCTCGACCTCCGGACCGCACCAGCGCATCCGCACCTCGTGGGCGAGCGCGAGCAGGTCGTCCAGGCGGCTGTCGTCGAGGCGCAGCACGGCCAGCACCTGGTCCGGTGTCAGGCCCTCGCCACGCTCCAGCACCTGTTCGCGAGCCACGTCCAGGACATCGGTCACGGGCGCGTTCCTCCTGTCGACTTGAACGGTGTTCAGGTTAGGGTATCCGGGTGCAGCTGCACAAAAGCGACGTGGTGGACGCGGCGACGCGCCTCTTGGACACCTACGGCATCGCCGATCTGACCATGCGGCGGCTGGCCCGCGAGCTCGACGTCAGCCCCGGCGCGCTGTACTGGCACTTCCCCAACAAGCAGGCCTTGCTCGGTACGGTGGCGGACCGGATCCTGGGGCCGGTCGACGACGTCGGCGGCAGCTGGCGCGAGCGAGTCGGCGGGACTTGTGCGCGGCTGCGCGACGCGCTGCTGTCCCACACCGACGGCGCGGAGCTGGTGTCGGCAAGCTTTGCGGCGGGACAGTCGACGGCGATGACGGGCATCGTCGCAGCGCTGGTCGAGGCGGCGTCCGACGGCGGTGTGGCACCCGGCCAGGCGGAGTTGGCCGCGCGAACGGTCGTGTACTACGTGCTGGGCTTCACCGTGGACGAGCAGTCACGGCTGCAGTGGGACGCCGCCGGGGCGCTGCCCGACGCGCAGTCGGTGTTGGCGACGGACCCGAGTGCGCGGTTCGCGTTCGGGCTGGGGCTGCTTGTCTGCGGCATCGCGTCGTGCGCCGAGATTGCAACCAGCGCGGGAAAGTTCGAGTAGACACCACGTGGAACGCAATTTCGGCGTCATGTGATGACATGCTCGATGCGCTTGCTGCCTTCCCAGCGCCGCAGTCCGACGAAGCTGCCGCGGACGTCGCGAGTGACGCTGCGGATGGTCAGCGCTGCAGCGAGTTGGTGTGGCTGCACCCCGCGCGCCAGCGTGATGTGCGGAGTCCATTGCCCCACGCCGGAATTCGGCGCCGCTTCGGGCGTGAGGTATGGCTCGCCGGTTCGCGCGACTTCAGCATGCAACTCCAAGAGCTCCACGGACGGCACCACCAGCCGCACCAAGATGAAAGGTGACCGCCCGAACACGACCGGCGCGCCGAGGGCGCATGGCAGCGGCAGGCGATCCAGGACCGGGCTCAACGAGGCGTCGATTTCTTCCGAGATCGTGTCGGCCACAAGCAATGTCACGTGCGGCCGGCTCGCCGGCGGCGGCGTGCGGAGACCGGCGTCGGACAATGCCTGCCATACGCGGTGAATCGCGGTCTCGGTGTCGGTGTCCAGCAGCAGTTCGACCGAGTGCACCACGTCAGCCGGCCAGTTCCGCCAGCCAGTCCCGGTCGACGGCTGTGCCGCTCATCCGCTCGAACCGGTCCCTGGGCATCCTCGCCGCGCCGGCCGGCAGCACCGCGCGCAACGGCGCCATCTTCGCCAGTGCCTCGCGGTTGCCGAGTTCGACGGGTCCGGGCTGGGCCGGCCATGCGCCGATCACCACACCGGCACACGAGACACTCTGTGCGTCAAGGGCTTCCAGTGTCAGCGCGGTGTGGTTGAGCGTGCCGAGCCCGGCCCTGACGACGACGAGCACAGGTGCGTGCGCATCGCGCGCCAGGTCCCGCAGCGTGACGCCACCGTCCCCGATCTCGACCAGCAATCCCCCGGCCCCCTCCACCAGCGTCAGCTGGTGCGAGTGGTCGACCACCCGCAGGAACACGTCGAGCTCGACGCGGTTGGGCAATGCCAGCCCGGTGCGCTGGGCAGCGGCCGCCGGGGCCAGCGCCTCGGGATAGCGCCAGGAACCGACGACCCGATCGACCCCGGACAGCCGGACGACGTCGGCGAGATCGTCGTCGCCTTCCGTCGTGCCGGTCTGCACGGGCTTGCACACCGCCACGCCGATGCCGGCGAGCCGGGCGCAGCATGCCAGTGCTGCGGTCGCGACCGTCTTGCCGACGCCGGTGTCGGTGCCTGTGACGAACAGGTAGCTCACCGGCGTGCCGTATGC
>JBAPQQ010000662.1:0-2933 GCA_049280695.1 Mycobacterium sp. | reverse complement strand
CTGGCCGGAGCGCCGCGTCGAGGTGGAATACGCTGTGCCCGTTGGCAATCCGGCGCTGCCTTCGCTGGCCTACCTATCGTTTCCGAGCAGCAGATTCGAACGCGAGATGGCGGACCTGTTCGGAATCCGGCCGGTCGGCCATCCCCAACCACGTCGTCTTGTCAAGCACGCGCACTGGCCGGAAGATTGGCATCCGATGCGGGCCGGCGCGGAACCCACGGCGCAGTTCGAGCGCGGCGGCCGCTTCCCGTTCGTGACCGTCGAGGGCACCGGGGTGTACGAGATACCCGTGGGTCCCGTGCATGCGGGGCTGATCGAACCCGGGCACTTCCGCTTCTCGGTGGCCGGCGAGACGGTGCTGCGGCTCAAGGTGCGGCTGTGGTTCGTGCACCGCGGATTGGAGAAGCTGTTCGAGGGGCGGGCTGCCACCGGTGGCACCGATCTCGCCGAACGTGTCAGCGGCGACACCTCAGCCGCGCACGCGCTCGCCCATGCGCTGGCGGTCGAGGACGCGCTGGGCCTCGAGGTGCCCGACGAGGTACACCGGCTGCGCGCCCTGCTCGTCGAGTTGGAGCGGATGTACAACCACGCCGCAGACCTGGGCGCGCTGGCCAACGACGTCGGCTTCGGCCTGGCCAATGCCCACGCGCTGCGGATCCGCGAACGGCTTCTGCGCATCAACGCCGACGTGACCGGGCACCGGCTGCTGCGCGGTGCGATCCGTCCGGGCGGCGTCGTGCTGCAAGGGCTTCCGGACACTACGGCGCTGGGAGCGGTCGCCGCCGACGTCGCCGAGGTGGCCGAGCTGACTCTGGGCAATTCCATCGTCTATGACCGGTTCGCCGGCACGTCGGTGCTGCAGCGTGACGACGCGGCCGCGATGGGGTGTCTGGGATACGTCGCCCGGGCCAGCGGGATCCGAACCGACGCGAGGCTGGAGCATCCCGCCACCGAGCTTCCCGTTACCGAGGCCGGGTCGGGCGACGGCGACGTGCTGGCCCGGTACACGGTCCGGCGCGACGAATTCGCCGCGGGGGCGGAGTTGGCGTGCCAACTGGTCGATTCCCACCATGGGTCGTTGGAGTTTCTCGCGGAGGCACCCGCGGCCCGCGGTGCGCGCAGCGGGGTGGGCATTGTGGAGGGCTGGCGCGGCACCATCGTGCACCGCGTCGAAATTGACGACGCCGCTCGCCTCACCCGCGCGAAAATCGTTGACCCGTCGTGGTTCAACTGGCCGGCGTTACCGGTCGCGATGGCCGACACGATCGTCCCCGACTTCCCGCTTACCAACAAAAGCTTCAACTTGTCCTACGCCGGCAACGACCTTTGACGTCGACCGGCACGCTATCGAGAGCCGCGAGCAGCCTGGGCAGATCACCGCCGTCTGCACGCGCGGCACAGCGACGCAGCGCATCCCGATACTGGACCTGCCGTTGCCCATGCCGCCGCCGGGGGGTGCGGAGTCGCCGCCGGTGGAGATGCTGCGGCGCATTCGAGAGACCTGCTGACTGGTCATTGGTATAACTCCGATACGGAGCAACTCATCGCCGATGCGGTTGACCGGCAGGCGCGGCAACAGGTCGCGTGAAGGCGGTGCCCGTTGCGTCTCACCGTTCCGTGAACGGTGTTCGTGCCAGGAGCGGCTATGCGGACGTCTTGATAGGGATCTCCGCGAGCTCATCGCGGATACTCCGGGCGAACTTGTGCCACGTGCCTGGTGCGTCAGCGAGCTCCTCGACCTGGCGCCGAAGACTCGCGGGCAGCGGGACGTTCTCCTGCGCGAACACAGCCAACGCAGCGGGAATCGCGAGCTCAGATTCCCCGAATCGGTGGTATCGATCGACGACTTCACTCGACCGAGGCATGGCATCCCGCAACGCCGCCGCCAGCTCGTCAACATCGATCGCCACAACCAAATCCTAACTGCCTAGATCCGCGATACTCAGTGGCGCGGCATGTCGCCGGCCCCGTTCGTCCAGATGGACAACGCCCGTTCCACTAATCGGATGAGCCGTCTGAACTTCCCAACCTGTCCGGAACTGCTTCAGCGCGACCAGGAAGATGACGTCGTCGTAGAGCGCCCGGACATCGACGCTCTGCGAACGTTCCCCAGGCCACAGAGTGCGCTGCACCGATCCCGACCATAGAGCTGCTTCCACGGCCTCTCGGACGGGCCAGCCGGGTGGAAACTTGTACTTGTTCGTCACCGGCGAATCCGCGGCGTGGCCTTCAAGGATGTGGGCGACATCCGCTTCGACAACAGGTCCAACGTCGGATGGCCGCAACGGTGCGGCTTCGCCGTTCTGCATGTCCGGATAGTGATCATCGGCGGAACCTGCGCCTGGACGAATGCTCCGAGGTGGCTTGGGCGGTCCGCCAGTGCCCGACCGTGGAGACGGGGGCGCGTGTCGCGGCGATCGGCCCGCCTTCGGCATAGCACCAGGATGGGTATGAGGCCCGACAAGATCTGCGTTGTGGCCAGTGGTATCCCAAGACGAAGCACGGTGACGGCCACCCAACGATCCGCTTCATGGTCCCGGTGGTCGAGGCCGTGACCATTCTTCACGCTCGACGTTCATAGTTCGACGTACTGTTCGATCAGCCCGTGGGTAGGGCCAGACAATCTTCGCTCGCCCTAGCTCATGGAGACGCTGCAGCCGCCTCGTGACCCGGCCGGCGATTCGCGCGCCGAAGCGCATTTCGGCGACCGTGACGAACGAAATGATGGAGGTTCGCCCTTCGAGCACTCGCCTGGAATCGGATGCCAGACGATGGCCGCGTGGGTCGAGTCCCGCACTGTAGACGGTGGTGTCGATCGGGGTGCGCGTCAGACTTGTAGGTAGTGGTTGTTGATTTTGCTGGCGGCTGGTCAGGCGGTGGCGGTCTGGTTGTGCGGATGTGTCCAGATGTGTCCCCAGGTTCGACGACCGCAG
>JBAPQQ010000661.1:0-2379 GCA_049280695.1 Mycobacterium sp. | reverse complement strand
CGGCCGCACTGATGTACCGGCCGGAGCGGGTGCAGTTCTACTGCATCGCCGCCGGCGGACCGAGCCTCTCCGCGGTCACCGGGCTGCCGCACGTCGCCGGCCTGGCCGCCGCCCTCGATCGGGAAGGCGTGGGCCGGATCATCGCCACGGTGCAGGGCATCGTCGCCGAGCGGGAAGCGATCTTCGCCAAGACCGGCCTGGACATGGAGGAGGTCCGACGACGCAAGTTCGGTGCGGACCGTCAACCCGTTCCGGTGGCCGGCGGCGACGTGGTTCTGGTCCTGGACGGCTGGGCGACATTCGCGACCGAGTACCCGCAGTTGGTCGACCATGCGGTCGCGCTGTGCCGGGCGCTTAGCTATGGCGTGCACGTGGTGATTTCGCACACGAGCTATCTGCAGGGTTTCAAACAGGCACTCAAGCCGTTGGCCACCGCGCGGATCGAGTTGCGACTCACCGATCCCGGCGACTCCGAGATGGACCGCATGCTCGCCCGCAAGGTTCCGAAGAACAGCCCGGGCCGCGGTCTGACGAAAGCGGGCATGCATTTGCTGGTCGGGGTTCCAGAGCTGGCCGAGCAACCGCAGGGGCGGGTCGGCGCACGCGCGGTCGGCGAAGTCGTCGCAGCGCTTTCCGGTGTGCGCAAAGCAGCCACGGTGAGCCGGCTCCCGGAGTCGGTGACCTACGAAGAAGTGGCACGCCGGGCGGGTCCGGCGAGCCGCCGCGGACTGATCGTGTTCGGGCTGTCCGAGGCAGACCTCGGGCCGGCTTACCTCGACCTCGACGACCACCCCCATGCGGTCGCGGTGGGTGCGCCGCGATCCGGGAGGACGAACTTCCTGCGCACGCTCTGCCGCGCGATCACCTCGCAATACAGCCCCGAGGAGGCGCGCCTGGTGATCATCGACCCGCGCCGCACCCTGCTCGGGGTGGTGCAGGGCCCGCACCTCGGCGAGTACGCCTACACCCAGACAGCGATCCGGGAAGCGATCCGTCAGGTGGTCGCTGAGCTGGACAGTCGTCAGCCGCCGACGGGAACCACGCAGCAAGAGATGATGACCAAGAAGTTTTGGTCGGGTCCGGAGATCTTCGTCGTGATCGACGACGCCGGGCTGTGGGCGGTGATGGACAATCCGCTCGCTGCGCTGGCGATGCACGTCGAGCAGGCCAGGGACACGGGGCTGCACGTCCTGGCCGGAACCGCCGTCGCGAACTGGAATCAGGTGGCCATCGGCAGCTCGCTGCTGGGCAAGATGCGTGCCTCGCTGGCTCCAACCCTGATCCTCGACGGCCGCCGGGATGCAGGCAAGATCGTCGGCGACCTCGTCGCCGAGCCCCAGCGCCCCGGCAAGGCAATGTATTTCACCAGGTCAGCGACGACCGGGGCGCTGATCGCCTGGAGCAACCCTCCGGCGATTTCGTACAACGGCCACCCGCAAAGAACATGACGATTTGCTGCCTGTAGAAAATTAGCGTGATGTGGCACCCCCTGCGGGTGCTTACACTTCGTTTCGTCACGTTACGCTGGCCGGGAGGACACCTGAACCATGCTTGTCGATCCAGCGTTGTTGGGCGCCGCCGCGTCGACGGAAACAGCCGGGGCCGCCACGATGGCGTCGGCCAGTGCCGCCGCCTCTCCTGCCATCGGGGGTGTGATGCCTGCCGGAGTCGACTCGGTCTCCGTGCGAGCGGCCGCCGTGCTCAATGCTCGAGGCGCCGAGACGATCGCGATCCTCGCCGACTACGTCGCGATGCGCGGGCTGTTCGCCGGCGCGATAGGCAGCAGCGGAGCCACGTACTCGACGGTGGAAGGCATCAACGCCGTCACCGGGGCACTTGGCTAGCCGCATCCATGGGGGCCGAGTGGGGCGCGATGCCGCCCGAGCTGATCGCCGCCCAAGTCACCACCGGTGACGGCGGCGCGAGCCTGGCGGCGGCAGCAGCGGCCTACCAGGGCCTGGTCGCAATGCTCACCTCCGAGGGCGCCGCGATGGCGGCCACCTCCGCCGGAACCGCCGCAAGCGGCTGGGAAGGTCTGGGCGGCACCGCGATGGTCACCACCGCCATGCCCTACGTCGCGGCACTGGAGGGGTTGTCGGCATGGGTCGAACAGGCAGGCGCCGCGGCCGCGTCGATCCTCGACGCGTACGCCACCACGCGGGCATCGCTGATTCCGGTACCTGCCTGCGAGTTGAACCGAACGCAGTTCGCCGCGGCCGTCGCGGCCGGCATCTTCGGCTGGCCCGAGGCCGTCTTCCTTCAGGGCCAGTACCAGGAGTACTGGACCCAAAACGCCAGCCTGGCCGGCGGCTACGAAGCATTCGTCACCGGTGTGCTCGCCGCGCTGGCCACTCCACCGCCGCCGGCACCGCTGACCGC
>JBAPQQ010000660.1:0-17656 GCA_049280695.1 Mycobacterium sp. | reverse complement strand
GCTGGAAACCCACATCGAAGACCCGGCGGAGCGACTGCGTGCGATCGCCGACGCGAACACCACCGCGAAAGAACACAGTTCGGCGATCGCGGCGACGCTGCTGCAGGACTGGTCGCAGTTCGCCGCCCCCGCGGTGTTCGGGATCGCGATGCGCGTCTACGCCGGCAGCCGGCTCACCGACAGCCGACCCGTGCACAACCTGGTCATCTCCAACGTGCCGGGGCCGCAGATGCCGCTGTACTTCCTGGGCGCCGAGATCGAGGCGATGTATCCGCTCGGGCCGATCTTCCACGGCTCCGGTCTGAACATCACGGTGATGTCGCTCAACGGCAAGCTCGACGTCGGGCTCATCTCGTGCCCGGAGTTGCTGCCCGACTTGTGGGATCTCGCCGACAAGTTCAAAAGCGGGCTCGACGAACTGCTCGCCGCGAAACCCTGATCACTGGTGCGGCGGTTCTTCGGGCCGTCATGGCAGCATGTGGTGCCATGAGCCCAACTCGCCGCCTTGCCGGCGTCACTCGCAAGGCGGCGGTCTGGACGCTCGTAGCCATCACCGCCGTCGCCGTCGTCAGCTGCAGCCGGCTCGTCGGCGGCCAGGCCAAGATGGCCATGCCCAGGGTCGGGTCGCCGATCGCGTGGGACCGCTGCTCGTTCACCACCGCGGACATCAGCCCGCTGCTGGCCAGCGCCCAGTGCGGCAAGCTCGGTGTGCCCCTGGACTACTTGAAACCAGACGGGGATTCCATCTCGATCGCCGTCATCAAGTTCCCCGCCACCGGCGCCAAGATCGGCTCGCTGGTGATCAACCCGGGCGGCCCCGGCGAGTCGGGGGTCAACGCGGCCATCGGGCTCGCGCAGAACCTGCCGGAGGAACTCCGCGAACGCTTCGACCTGGTCGGCTTCGATCCGCGCGGAGTGCGGCTGTCCAAGCCGGCGTTGTGGTGCAACTCCGACGCCGACAACGACAGGATGCGCGCCGATCCGATGGTCGACTACAGCCCCGCCGGCGTCGCCCATATCGAACAGATGACCAAAGAGTTCGTGCAGCGCTGCGTCGACAAGGTGGGCAAGGAGTTTCTGGCCAACGTCGGCACCGTGAACGTGGTCAAGGACCTAGACGTGCTGCGGGCCGCGCTCGGCGATCCGAAGCTGACCTACCTGGGCTACTCCTACGGCACGCGGATCGGCTCCAGCTACGCCGAGCAATACCCGCAGAACGTGCGCGCCATGGTGCTCGACGGCGCGATCGACCCGAACGCAGACCCGTTCGAGGCAGACATCCGGCAGGCCGAGGCGTTCCAGAAGGCCTTCGACGACTACGCCGCCGACTGCGCGAAGTCCCCGGACTGCCCGCTCGGCACCGACCCCGAGAAGGCGGTCGAGGTCTACCACAGCCTGGTCGATCCGCTCGTCGAAAAGCCTGCGTCCGCAAGCGATCCGCGCGGGCTGGCGTACTCCGACGCGATCGTCGGCACCATCCTGCCGTTGTACTCGCCGGCGCTGTGGCCGAATCTGACGGCCGCACTCGAGGAGTTGAAGAACGGCCGCGGTGACAAGCTGCTCGCCCTGTCCGACCAGTACATGGGACGCGACGAAGACGGCCACTACACCAACGCGACGGACGTGCGGTCGGCGGTGAACTGCGTTGACCGCCCGCCGATCACCGACCGGAGCCGGGTGATCGAAGAGGACCGCCGCTTGCGTGAAGTCGCGCCGTTCATGAGCTACGGCGAATTCACCGGCAACGCACCACTGAGCACGTGCGCGTTCTGGCCGGTGCCGCCGACGAGCCAGCCCCACCAGATCTCGGTGCGGGATCTGCCGCCGGTGCTGGTGATCTCGACGACAGGGGACCCGGCCACGCCGTACCAGGCCGGTGTCGACCTGGCGAGACAACTCAATGGTGCGCTGCTGACCTACGAAGGGACACAGCACACCGTTGCGCTGGAAGGCGATGCGTGCGTCGACGACATCGTCACGAAGTACCTGATCGACCTGACGCTGCCGCCGCCTGACGCGAGATGCTGACTCTTAGGTAACGTTTCGCTACCACGATAGGCGTCGAGGGGCGGGAACGGCGGGGGGCATGCGACCATGATCGCCATGTTGCGGCGGACACGTCTGTGGTTGACGCCGCTCATCTTCTCCGCGACCTTCGCTGTCGTGTTGCCGACGGCGTGGGCCGCGCCGGATCCCGTGACCATCGAATCACCTGTGCAGCAACCGGTTTGGGGGAGTTGCCAGCAGTGGCTGGGTGAGCTGAGTAACCTGCCCACCGCCCGCTGCGCCACCGTGGCGGTGCCGGTCGACTACGCCAACCCCGCCGGCGCGCAGGCTCAACTCGCCGTCATCAAGGTTCCGGCACGCGGTCAGCGGCTCGGCGTGCTGATGGTCAACCCCGGCGGTCCCGGCCAGTCGGCCGTGGACGTCGTAGCCGGCATGGCTTCTTCGTTCGGGGACAACGAGTTAACGCAACACTTCGACCTGGTCGGCTTCGACCCGCGCGGCGTGGGCCATTCCACGCCCGAGCTGCGTTGCCGTACCGACGCCGAATTGGACGCTTACCGGCGCGAGCCTATGGTGGACTACAGCCCCGCCGGCGTCGCCCACATCGAAGACATCTACCGACAGCTGGCCGCCGAATGCCTGAACCGGGTAGGGGCCGAATTCCTGGCCAACGTCGGCACCGTCAACGTCGCGCGCGACATGGACCTCATCCGCCAGGCGCTGGGCGAGGCGCAACTCAACTACCTGGGGTACTCCTACGGAACCCAACTCGGCACCGCGTATGCGCAGGCGTACCCGCAGAATGTGCGGGCGATGGTGCTCGACGGCGCGATCGATCCTGCCCTCGATGCCGTCGAGAAGAACGTCCGGCAGATGGCGAGCTTCCAACAGGCGTTCGACGACTTCGCCGCGGAGTGCGCAACGATCCCCAACTGCGCGCTCGGCAGCGATCCGGCCAAGGCGGACGACCGCTACCACGCGTTGGTCGATCCGCTGGCGACCAAGCCCGGGCCGACGCTCGACCCGCGCGGCCTGTCGTATCAGGACGCGATCACCGGGACGGCCAACGCGCTGTACACCCCGCGCTTCTGGGAGTTTCTGGCCAACGGGCTCGCTGCGCTGGGGCAGGGCACCGCAGCCGAAGAGCTGCTGCTGCTGGCCGACGATTACTGGGGCCGCGCCAAGTCAGGCCAGTACAGCAATCTCCAGGACGCGTTCACCGCGGTCCGCTGCGTCGACTACGTCACGCCCACCGACTCGGCGTCCTGGGTGGAGGCCGACCGGCGGATCCGGCAGGTCGCCCCGTTCATGAGCTACGGGCAGTTCACCGGGTTCGCGCCGCGAGACGTCTGCGCGTTCTGGCCGGTGCCGCCCACCACCACACCGTATGCGGCCACCTCGCCCGGGCCGAACAAGGTGGTCGTCGTCTCCACCACCCACGACCCCGCAACGCCCTACCAGTCCGGCGTCGACCTGGCCCGGCAGCTGTCCGCGTCGTTGATCTCATTCGAGGGAACGCAACACACCGTCGTGTTCAAGGGCGTCGGTTGCGTCGACAGCGCAGTGGTGAACTATCTGGTCGACCTGACACCACCCGGCGATCTGCACTGCTAGCGCCTGCGTAACACGGAATTAACAGCCGCTGCCTACGCTGCCGTCATGGATCGTCAGAAAGAGTTCGTGCTGCGCACGCTGGAGGAACGCGACATCCGGTTCGTGCGGCTGTGGTTCACCGACGTGCTGGGCTACCTCAAGACTGTTGCGATCGCGCCCGCGGAACTGGAAGGGGCGTTCGAGGAGGGTATCGGTTTCGACGGCAGCGCGATCGAAGGGTTCGCCCGGGTGTCGGAGTCCGACTGCGTCGCCCGGCCCGACCCGTCGACCTTTCAGGTGTTGCCGTGGACCACCAGCACCGGCGAGAACCACTCGGCGCGGATGTTCTGCGACATCACCATGCCCGACGGCTCGCCGTCGTGGGCCGACTCACGCCACGTGCTGCGCCGCCAGCTGGCCAGGGCCAGTGACCTCGGGTTCTCCTGCTACGTCCACCCGGAGATTGAGTTCTTCCTGCTGAAAAGCCTCGACCACGACGCTCCGCCGATTCCCGCCGACAGCGACGGCTACTTCGACCAGGCCGTGCACGAGGCCGCGCCGAACTTCCGCCGTCACGTCATCGACGCACTCGAGTCGATGGGCATCTCGGTTGAGTTCAGTCACCACGAAGGCGCTCCCGGTCAACAGGAGATCGATCTGCGCTACGCAGACGCGCTGTCGATGGCCGACAACGTGATGACGTTCCGCTACCTGGTGAAGGAAGTCGCGCTGGGCGAGGGCGTGCGAGCGTCGTTCATGCCCAAGCCTTTCAGCGAGTACCCGGGCTCGGCAATGCACACCCACATGAGTTTGTTCGAGGGCGAGGTCAACGCGTTCCACAGCCCCGACGACCCGCTGCTACTCTCCGACGTCGCCAAGTCGTTCATCGCCGGCATCCTCGAGCACGCTTGCGAAATCAGCGCGGTTACGAACCAGTGGGTGAATTCCTATAAGCGACTGGTGGTCGGCGGCGAGGCGCCCACCGCGGCGTGCTGGGGTGCGGCCAACCGTTCGGCGCTGGTGCGGGTGCCGATGTACACGCCGCGCAAGACGTCCTCGCGCCGGATCGAGGTGCGCAGCCCCGACTCGGCGTGCAACCCGTACCTGACGTTCGCGGTGCTGCTCGCCGCCGGGCTGCGCGGGGTGGAGAAAGGCTACGCGCTCGGCCCGCAGGCCGAGGACAACGTCTGGAACCTGACACCCGAAGAGCGCAGCGCGATGGGGTACAAGGAGCTGCCGGGCAGCCTGGGGGTGGCGCTGTCCGAGATGGAAGACTCCGAGCTCGTCGCGGAAGCGTTGGGCGAGCACGTCTTTGACTTCTTCCTGCGCAACAAACGTGCGGAATGGGAGAACTACCGTCGTCAGGTCACCCCGTACGAGCTGAAGACTTATCTGTCGCTGTAGCGCTCGGTAATGTCGTGGGGTGGCCAAACCAGCGACCCAGCGACCGAAGCTGCCGAGTCCCGGCAGGCTGGGATTGATCGAGGCCCCCGCCCGCGCAGATCTCGAACGGTTGGGCTGGACCACGGACGACTACGTGGAACTGCTGTGGTCGCTCTCGCGTGCTCCCGACGCCGACGCCGCATTGCGCACGATAGTGCGGCTGGCCGACGCGCTGGGCTCTGACTACGACGAGCTGGACGCCGCGCTGCGCACGGACCGTTCGCTGCGTGGGCGGCTGTTCGCGTTGCTGGGCTCGTCGCTGGCATTCGGCGACCACCTGGTGGCCAATCCGCCGGCCTGGCGCTTGCTGCAGGGGCGGGTGACGCTGCCGCCCGCCGACGAACTGCGTCGCGAGTTCGCCAACCTCGTCGCCGAAAAACCAACAGATGCAACACTTCCCGAGCTGCGCACGCTGTACCGCAACCGGTTGATGGTGCTCGCCGCGCTGGACGTGGCGGCCACGGTGGAAAACGAACCGGTGCTGCCGCTTGCGACGATCGGCGGGCATCTGGCCGATCTCGCCGACGCGGCGCTGGCCGCGGCGCTCGAGGTGGCGGTGGCGCGGATCTGTCAGGGCGGCAAACAGCCGCGGCTGGCCGTCATCGCGATGGGCAAATGCGGTGCGCGCGAACTGAACTACGTCAGCGACGTCGACGTGATCTTTGTCGGCGAAACCGCCGACCCACTGGAGACACGGGTTGCCGGGGAGACGATGCGGCTGGCCTCGGAGACGTTCTTCGAAGTCGACGCGGCGCTGCGGCCCGAGGGCAAGGCCGGCGCGCTGGTGCGCACGCTGGAGTCGCATGTCACGTACTACCGGCGCTGGGCGAAGACGTGGGAGTTCCAGGCCCTGCTGAAGGCGCGGCCTGCCGCGGGCGACGACGAACTCGGCCGGCAGTACATGGACGCGTTGATGCCGATGGTGTGGACCGCTTCCGAGCGGGACGACTTCGTGCCCGAGGTGCAGGGCATGCGGCGGCGTGTCGAGGAGCTGGTGCCCGCCGACGTGCGGGACCGGGAGCTGAAGCTCGGCACCGGCGGCCTGCGCGACGTGGAGTTCGCGGTGCAGCTGCTGCAACTGGTGCACGGCCGCAACGACGACAGCCTGCACGTGTCCGCGACGGTGGACGCGCTGTCCGCGCTCGGTGCCGGCGGCTACGTCGGCCGCGACGACGCGGCGAACATGACCGCCTCGTACGAATTCCTGCGGCTGCTCGAGCACCGGCTGCAACTACAGCGGCTCAAGCGCACGCACATGCTGCCGAAGTTCGACGACGACGAGGCGATGCGCTGGCTGGCGCGCGCCGCACACGTCCGCCCCGACGGCCGTCACGACGCTCTCGGCGTGCTTCGCGAAGAACTCAAGCGGCAGAACATGCGGGTGTCGCGGCTGCACGCGAAGCTGTTCTACCAGCCGCTGCTGGAGTCCGTCGGCCCCGGCATCGAGCTCGGCATGAGTACCGAGGCCGCGGTCCGGCAGATCGCGGCGCTCGGCTACCAGGCACCGCAGAACGCGCTGACACACCTGGCGGCCCTGACGAGTTCCAACGGGCGGCGCGGACGTGTTCAGTCGGTGCTGCTGCCGACTCTGCTCGACTGGCTCTCCGACACCCCCGACCCCGACAGCGGGCTCTTGGCGTACCGCAAACTGTCGGAGTCACTTGCGGATCAGCGGTGGTTTCTGGCGACTCTTCGCGACGAAGGCGCGGTGGCCAAGAGGCTGATGCACGTGCTGGGGACGTCGGCGTACGTCCCGGAACTGCTGATCCGTGCGCCGGAGGTGATCCAGCAGTACGCCGACGGGCCCGCCGGACCCAAGCTGCTCGACGTGGCAACGGAACAGGTAGCGCGCTCGTTGTTGGTCGCCGCAGCCCGGCATGAAGATCCGGTCAAGGCCATCGCCACCGCGCGCAATATGCGCCGGCGTGAGCTGGCCCGTATCGCGTCGGCCGACCTGCTCGGGCTGCTCGACGTGAGGCGGGTGTGCCAAACCCTGACGTCAGTGTGGGTGGCGGTGCTGCAAGCGGCACTGGACGCGGTGATCCGGTTCAACACCCCTGCCGACGGCCATGCGCCGGCCCGGGTCGCGGTGATCGGGATGGGCCGCCTCGGCGGGCGCGAACTCGGCTACGGATCCGACGCGGACGTGATGTTCGTCTGCGAACCGGCCGAGGGCACAGAGGAATCCGCAGCGGTGCGCTGGTCGACCACCATCGCCGAACAGGTACGGGCGATGCTGGGCACTCCGAGCGTCGACCCGCCGCTGGAAGTCGACGCAAACCTGCGCCCGGAGGGACGCAACGGTCCGCTGGTGCGCACGCTGAACTCGTATGCCGCCTACTACGCTCAGTGGGCGCAGCCGTGGGAGGTTCAGGCGCTGCTGCGGGCGCACAGGGTGGCAGGCGACGACGATCTCGGTGAACAGTTCCTGTCGATGGTCGACAAGACGCGCTACCCCAAGGGCGGTGTCACTGCGGAGGCAGTGCAGGAGATCCGGCGGATCAAGGCGCGGGTGGACGCCGAACGGCTGCCGCGCGGGGCTGACCCGAACACGCACACCAAGCTCGGCCGTGGCGGTTTGGCCGACGTGGAGTGGACGGTGCAGTTGCTTGCGCTTCGGTACGGCCACAAAGTGCCTGCGCTGCACAACACCTCGACGCTGGAGACGTTGGACGCCATCGGGGCGGCTGAGCTGATTCCCGAGAGCGACGTCGATCTGCTGCGGCAGGCGTGGCTGACGGCCACCCGGGCACGCAATGCGCTGGTACTGGTGCGGGGCAAGCCCAGCGACCAACTGCCGGGGCCCGGGCGGCTGCTCAACGCGGTCGCCGTGGCCGCCGGCTGGCCGGCTCCGGACGGCAGCGAGTTCTTGGACAACTACCTGCGCGTCACCCGCCGGGCAAAAGCCGTGGTGCGCAAGGTGTTCGGAAACTAGCGGCGCGGAAACTAGCTAGCGGCGCGGAAACTAGCGGCGGAACCGGCTCAGCAGCCCCGGCCGTCCCGTGCGGCTGCCTACCGGCGCGGCCGTGCCGGTGACCACACGTCGCCGTCGGTTCGAGTCGATGGCATAGGGCCCGGGGCCGATGAACAGGATCAACAAGAACGAGAAGCAGAACAGGATGGCCAGCTCGCCGGCGTTGCCGCCGAGGCGAGGATCGAACGGCCAGAAGACCTTTGGGCCTTCGTTGTACGGCCAGTGCTGCCAGAAGTAGGCAACGGCCATCGTGCCGGATGCGAGGAAAGCTGCTGGGCGCGTGAACAATCCGAGCAACACGAGTAGCCCGGTGACGAACTCGAGCAGGCCTGCCCACCACCCCGGCCAGGTGCCGACCGGAGTCTTCATGTCGAGCGGCCAGCCGAACAGGATCATCGAACCGTGCAGCGTGAACAGCAGTGCGACGACGATTCGGAAAACGCTGATGATCTTGGGGGAGTGCACGTTGAGCCTGGCATCGAGGTTCGGTGACGTCATGGAGCCGACCTTACTGAAGGCTCGAGTTCGAGCAGCACGGTCACTGGTCCGTCGTTGACGAGTTGGACCTGCATGTGCGCACCGAACACACCGGCCGCGACCGTCGCACCCCGTCGGCGCAGCGCGTCGGCGAACTCCGTCACCAGCGGCTCGGCTGCGGCACGCGGCGCGGCGGCATTCCAGGACGGCCGGCGGCCCTTCTCGGTGTTGGCGTACAAGGTGAACTGGCTGACCACCAGGATGGGGGCGGCCACGTCTGCGGCGGAGCATTCGTCGTCGAGAATCCTTAACTGCCAGAGTTTCTCGGCGAGCCGCCGCGCGGTCTCCGCTGTGTCGGTGTGTGTCACACCGACGAAGGCCAGCAACCCTTGGCCGTCGGGACGTATTTCGCCGACCACGTCACCGTCGACCGACACGCTCGCTGACGCCACCCGCTGCACGAGAACCCGCATGCCCGCGGGCGTCAGCCGGTGGTGTGGACGATCAACACGTCGACATCGGCGCGGCTGGCGATACTGCCGGGGACCGAGAAGACTCGGCCGAGGATGGCCGACCGCGCGTCCAGTCCCACGTTGCCGACCACCAGCAGATCGGCATTGACCTCGTCGGCGACGTCCACCAGCGCGTGCACCGGAGCGGCCTCGATCGGTCGTTCCTCGACGTTCTCGGCCCCTGCAGCGGTGGCCCGTGCGTGGGCCTCGCGCAGGATCGCGTAGACCGGCGCGTTGCCGTGAAGCTTGTAACTCTCGTCGCCGAGGATGTCGGCTGCGCGCGGGTCCTCCTTCTGCGGGAAATAGCCCGTCACGAGGATCAGCTTCGCGTTCGACTCGGCGGCGATCTCGCTGGCGCGGTCGACCGCGCGCAGCGAGGACTCGGAGCCGTCGGTGCCGACCACAACGGTCTTGTAGGTCATCTGCGCTACCCCCAGCATCGTGTGCAATGCACGAGACAGTAACGCCTCCGGCGAAGTGGATCAGGGTAATGCGCGGACTTACACGTCGAAGTACAGCGCGAACTCGTACGGGTGCGGGCGCACCTGCACGGGCAGGATCTCGTTCTCGCGCTTGTAGGCGATCCACGTCTCGATCAGGTCCTCGGTGAATACCCCACCCTCGGTGAGGTATTCGTGATCCTCTTCGAGCTTGTCGATCACCGAGGCCAGCGACGTGGGCGCCTGCGGGATGTTGGCGGCCTCGTCCGGCGGAAGCTCGTAGAGGTCCTTGTCGATCGGTGCCATCGGCTCGATCTTGTTCTTGATCCCGTCGATGCCGGCCATCAGCATCGCCGCGAACGCGAAGTACGGGTTGCCCGAGCTGTCGGGGCAACGGAACTCGAGACGCTTGGCCTTCGGGTTGTTGCCGGTGATCGGGATCCGCACACACGCCGACCGGTTGCGCTGGCTGTACACCAGGTTGATCGGCGCCTCGAAGCCGGGCACCAACCGCTTGTAGCTGTTGGTGGTCGGGTTGGTGAACGCCAGCAGTGACGGCGCGTGGTGCAGGATGCCGCCGATGTAGTGGCGCGCCGTATCGGACAGTCCGGCATAGCCGGACTCGTCGTGGAACAGCGGCTCGCCTTCCTTCCACAGCGACTGGTGCACGTGCATCCCGGACCCGTTGTCACCGAACAGCGGCTTGGGCATGAACGTGACGGTCTTGCCGTTGTGCCACGCGGTGTTCTTGATGATGTATTTGAACAGCAGCAGGTCGTCGGCCGCGTGCAGCATCGTGTTGAACTTGTAGTTGATCTCGGCCTGGCCGGCGGTGCCCACCTCGTGGTGGCCGCGTTCGAGGGTGAACCCGGCGTTGATCAGATTCGTCGTCATCTTGTCGCGCAGGTCGACGTAGTGGTCATACGGCGCGACGGGGAAGTAACCGCCCTTGGGGCGGACCTTGTACCCGCGGTTGGGGCTGCCGTCGAACTCGGTGGCCTCACCGGCGTTCCAGTAGCCGGCCTCGGAGTCGACCTCGTAGAACGTGCTGTTGATGCTCGAGTCGTAGCGGACCGAGTCGAAGATGTAGAACTCGGCCTCGGCGCCCATGTAGACGGTGTCGGCGATGCCGGTGCTCTTCAGGTAGTTCTCGGCCTTGCGTGCGACGTTGCGCGGGTCGCGCGAGTAGGGCTCGCGGGTGAACGGGTCGTGCACGAAGAAGCTGATGTTGAGCGTCTTGGCGGCGCGGAAGGGGTCGATCCGGGCGGTCTCGGGATCGGGCAGCAGCATCATGTCCGACTCGTGGATCGACTGGAAGCCGCGAATGGACGACCCGTCGAACGCCAGCCCGTCCTCGAACACGTCCTCGTTGAACGCGGAGGCGGGGATGGAGAAGTGCTGGACAATGCCGGGCATGTCGCAGAAACGGACGTCGACGTACTCGACATCCTCCTCGGCGATCAGCTTGAAGATGTCGTCGGCGGTCTTTTCTGCCACAGTCGGTGGTCTCCTTACTCGTTACAAAACCCGCGGCTGACGCTAGGGAGCCGATGTTGCACGCCAGTCAACCGCATGTTGCGCCGACGTTACGCAATGGGTCTTTATCCTGGGCGCATGGCCCTCACCGGTTCCGGCTACGCAGGGGAAAGCCTCGGACTGCCAACCAGCGGCCCGCGCTCGCTGGCCGGATTCGGGCGCAGAATCCTCGCTCTGCTCGTCGACTGGCTGCTCGCCTACGGGCTGGCAGCGCTCGGCATGTCTCTCGGGCTCTGGTCTGCCGCCGCGTTGTCCACAGCTGTGCTCGCCGTCTGGTTGGTCATCGGCGTGATGTCGGTGCGGCTGTTCGGCTTCACTCCCGGCCAGTTCGCGCTCGGTGTGATGGTGATCTCGGTCGACGACCGGTTGCACGTCGGCATCGGGCGCGCGGCCGTGCGTGGCCTGCTGATCGCCCTGGTGGTGCCGCCGCTGTTCACCGATTCCGACGGCCGGGGCCTGCAAGACCGGCTGACCGCCACCGCAGTCGTGCGGCGCTAGTTGGCCCGCCAACGTGAAGTTGTGCGCGAACTCCCCGCGATATTCCACTCAAAGGTTCACATTCGATCAGAAAGCGGCACCGGCCGCCCGCAGCGCGGCTCGGGTCCGAGCGACGATGACCGTGGACCGGTACCGCAACATGTGAGCGTTGACTCGAATGACGCGCCAGCCGAGCGCCTCGAGGTCGACTTGGCGCTCGATGTCGCGGTTGCGTACGCAGGGATTCGTCCAGTGCTGAATGCCGTCGTACTCGACGCCGACCTTCCAGACAGGCCACCCCATGTCGATACGCCCAACGAAGTCGAACCGATCGAACACTTCGATCTGCGTATGTGACGGCCGCAAGCCTGAAGAGGTGAGCAACAACCGCGTTCGGGTTTCCTGGGGCGACTCCGCTCCTGCATCGGACAGTGTCAGCGCCGCCCGCAGCGATACGGTTCCCCGCGCGCCGCGGTGGCGTTCGAGCAGGACGGCTACGGCTTCAGTGTCGAGACCGGTGGCCTGTCTCAGCGCGTCCAGCCGAATGACGGCGGTCTCTGTGTCACGTCGGCGGCCCAGGTCAAAGGCCGTACGCGCCGGCGTCGTGGCGGGAACACCATTGACCGTGCAGATTTCGTCCGGAGCCAGTGCGTCGCTGTGCAGCAGGATGCCTTTGGTTCTGTGTCTGCTCGGCTGGTTCAATTCGGCCGGCAGCCTCACGTCGATCCATCGTGCGCCGTGCAGCGCTGCGGCGGAGAGACCTGCGACCGTGGCGCGTCGACCTGACCAAAGCCAGGCACCGATCGCCTTGTCAACCGGCGTTACCTTATTTCCCTTCGGGACATAGACATTGCGGAACAGCGCGTCGTACCGCGTCGCGAGCTGGTACCGGTTGACGACGCCTGCTGCCACGGCCTCCGTGCCGACAAGAAGTCCCTGCATCCCGGGTACGACGGCGCGGCGGCAGGGCTGGTTCCGCGGTCGAGCGTGAAGGTCTGCTCGATGCAGTGGCCAGATCTCGAACGCAAGCTCACGTTCGACGCCAGGAAGTCAGCGCCTGCGCACCGTGCGCTGCACGCCGCGCATCTTGGCCTGCGCGGGCATCGGGCCCTTCGGCATCTGCGCCATGCCGCTGCGCGCACCGAGCGCGGCCATCCGCGACTCCAGGGAGTCCATCTGCTTCACGGTGATGTTGGCGGGCAGCTTGTTGAGGTGGCGCTCCAGCTTGCCCAGGGGCACCTCCCCGTCGCCGTTGCCGACTATGACGTCGTAGATCGGGACGTCGCCGATCAGCCTGGCGGTGCGTTTCTTCTCTTGCGCCAGTAGCGGTTTCACCCTGGTGGGTGATCCTTCGGCGACGAAGATCACACCGGGCCGTCCGATCACCCGGTGCACCGCGTCGAAGTGCCCAGTGGCGGCCACCCCCGGCGTCACCCGCCACTTGCCGCGCAGGTTGTCCAGCGCCCATGCGGCGGCGCCGGTTTGGCCCTCGGCCTTGCTGTAGACCGACCGCTGCGCGCGCCGGCCGAAGATCGCGAACGCCACCAGCGCGCCCAGCACTACGCCCAGCGGGATCAGCGTCAGCCCCGCAATGCCGCCGATCCACAGGCCCGCGGCCACCGACGCGCCGACGACCAGCACGAACGCGCCGATCATGTACGGCAGCAGCCGCTTGTCCTCCTTGCGCTGCAGCTTGAAGGCCTGCCACAGCTGGCTGCGGCGCTCTTTGGAGGCCGCCTTGCGGGCTGCCTTGGCCTCGGCCTTGGCTTCTTTGATTGCGGCGGGATCGCTCGTCTTGGCCATGCAGCCCAGGATACGGGTCGCGCTCAGCTATCTGCTCTTCGCGCAAGCGCTCATCGCTAGCGGCGAGTTCGGCCCGACGCAGCTTCCGCGTACAGCCGCCCGGCCCGATACGACGAGCGCACCAGCGGCCCGGCGAGCACGCCTGCGAAACCCAGCCCGTTGGCGAAGTCGGCCAGTTCGACGAACTCGTCGGGATGCACCCAGCGGACGACCGGGTGGTGACGCACCGACGGCCGCAGGTACTGCGTGATCGTGACGACGTCGCAGCCGGCGTCGCGCAGGTCACCCAGCGTGGCGCGCACCTCGTCGGAGGTCTCGCCCATGCCGAGGATCAGGTTGCTCTTGGTGACCAGGCCGTGGGCGCGCGCGGCGGTCAGCACGTCGAGGCTGCGCTGGTAACGGAACGCGGGCCGGATGCTCTTGAAGATCCGCGGAACGGTTTCGACGTTGTGCGCCAACACTTCTGGCCGAGCAACGAAGACCTGCTGCAGAAGTGCGGGATCGCCGTTGAAGTCGGGGATCAGCAGTTCCACGCCGGTGTTCGGGTTGAGCTGTTTGATCTGGCGCACCGTCTCGGCGTACAACCATGCACCGCCGTCGGGCAGGTCGTCGCGGGCGACACCGGTGACCGTCGAATAGCGCAGGCCCATCGCCGCGACGCTTTCGGCCACTCTTCTGGGCTCGTCGCGGTCGAGTTCGGCGGGCTTGCCGGTGTCGATCTGGCAGAAGTCGCAGCGGCGGGTGCACTGTTCGCCGCCGATCAGGAACGTCGCCTCGCGGTCTTCCCAGCATTCGTAGATGTTGGGGCAGCCGGCTTCCTCGCAGACCGTGTGCAGTCCTTCCCGGCGCACCAGGTCTTTGAGCTCGGTGTATTCCGGGCCCATCCTGGCACGGGTCTTGATCCAAGGAGGTTTGCGCTCGATCGGGGTCTGCGCATTGCGCACCTCCAGCCGCAGCAGCTTCCGCGGGGCGCTCATGGCGTCGATGCTAGTGCGAGGTGGCCGTCGAGCGCGGCGCACACGGCCTCGGCCACCCGGGCCCGCACGTTCTCGACGGTGACGCGGCGGCGGAGTTCGGCGCTGCTCGAGCTGACCCCCGCGTCGGTGATGCCGCACGGCACGATCGCGCCGAACGCGTTCAGGCCGCAGTCGCAGTTGAGCGCGAAGCCGTGCAGTGTGGTCGCGCGCTGCACGCGGACCCCGATCGCGGCGATCTTGCGGTCGGGTGATCGCAGCCACACCCCGGAACGGCCTTCGACGCGGCCGACACGCAGACCGAGCTCGGTGCAGACGGTGATCAGCGATTCCTCAAGGCGCCGAACGTACTTCACCACGTCGATGGGATCGGCGAGCCCGATGATCGGATAGCCGACGAGCTGCCCGGGGCCGTGCCAGGTGATCTTGCCGCCGCGGTCGGTGTCGACGACGGGCGTGCCGTCCACCGGACGTTCATGCGGCTGCGTGCGCCGGCCGGCGGTGTAGACCGGCGGATGCTCGAGCAGCAGCAGCATGTCCGGGCCACCGGCCACCCGGGCGGCGACGAGGTCGCGCTGCAGTTGCCACGCCTCGTCGTAATCGACGGTGCCGAGCTGACGCACCTCGATCGGTGCGGCGCCGGCCCGGATGGAACTCATACACCGACGGTACTAGCGGGAGTCGGCGCGAGAGGTCGCATACGACAGCGCCTCGCCGATCGTGTTGTGGTGGAATGCAAAGCCGGCACGCTCCAACGCGGCCGGTATCGCGCGCTGGCCGGCGAGCAGGCCCTCGTCGGCGAACTCGCCGAGCACCCGGCGCAGCACGAACGCCGGCAGCGGTAGCGGAGTCGGCCGATTGACTGCGCGGCCCAGCGCGGCCGTGAACTCCGCGTTGGTGACCGGCGCGGGACCGGTTAGGTTCACCGGGCCCGACAAGTCGTGGGACATCAGGAACAGCAGCGCGCGAATCTCGTCCTCGAGGCTGATCCACGGCATGTACTGACGGCCGTTGCCCAGCCGCGCGCCCAGGCCCAGCGAGAAGATCGGGCGCAGCCGGCCGAGCAGGCCACCGGTGGAGGAGAGCACCAACCCGGTCCGCACCAGCACCACCCGGACGCCGGCGGCCTGCGCAGGCAGGGTGGCGGCCTCCCAGTCTTGGCAGAGCTGTGCGAGAAAACCCGTGCCGGCAGAAGCTGTTTCGTCGACCACCCGGTCGCCGGTGTTGCCGTAGTAACCCACCGCACTGGCGTTGACCAAGACCGGCACCCCGGCCCGGACGACCGCCGTCGAGATCACTTCGGTGGGTGGGATCCGGCTGTCGCGCAGCTGCTGCTTGTAGGCGCCCGACCATCGCTTGTCGCCGACTCCAGCGCCGCAGAGGTTGACCACGAGGTCCACCCCGCGCAGCGCGTCGGGGTCGAACTCGCCGGTCTGCGGGTTCCAGTGCAGCTCGTCGGCGTTGGACGGGGCGTGGCGCACGATGCGCACAACCCGGTTGTCGGACGCGCGAAGAGCGTTGACGAGCGCCGTGCCGATCAGCCCCGACGATCCTGCGATCGCGATTAATGCATCAGCCACGATCAGAGTCCCAGGTCGGCCTCGAACGCTCCCTCTTCCAATCGTCGCCTGATCGTGGTCAGGAAACGCCCGGCATCGGCGCCATCGATCAGCCGGTGGTCGTAGGTCAGCGGCAGATAGGACACCGAGCGGATACCGATCGACTCGTTGCCGAATTCGTCGACAATCACCCGCGGCCGTTTCACGATCGCACCGGTGCCCAGCATCGCGGCCTGCGGCGGCACCAGGATCGGGGTGTCGAATAGCGCGCCCTGGCTGCCGATGTTGGTGATCGTGAACGTGCCGCCGGACAGTTCGTCGGGCTTGAGGTCGTTGGACCGTGCGCGGGCCGCGATGTCGGCGATTGCGCGCGCGAGCCCGGCCAGCGAAAGGTCGCCGGCATTGTGGATCACCGGCGAGAGCAGCCCCTGCTCGGTGTCGACCGCGATGCCGAGGTGTTCGTTGTCGTAGTAGGTGATCTCCTTGGTTTCCTCGTTGTAGCTGGCATTGATGTTGGGGTGGACCTTCAGCGCGTCGATCACCGCTCGGGCGAAGAACGGCAGGAACGTCAGGTTCACGCCCTCGCGTTCGGCGAACTCGTTCTTCGCGCGTGCCCGCAACGCCACGATCTTGGTCATGTCGACCTCGTGGGTTTGCGTGAGTTGCGCTGTGGCTTGCAGAGATTCGCGGGTCTTCTTCGCGGTGAGCTGACGGATCCGGCTGGCCTTCTGAGTGGTGCCGCGCAGGTGGGCCAACGCCGCGGCCGGCTCCTTCGCGGGCTGGCCGGCCGGTTCCCGTTTGGGCTCTTCCTTCGCCGGTGCCGTCGCCCCTTCGGCGGCGGCCAGCACGTCCTGCTTGCGGATGCGCCCGCCAACACCGGTGCCCTTGACCTTCGCGAGGTCGACCTTGTTCTCGGAGGCCAGCTTGCGCACCAACGGGGTGACGTACGGCGCGCCGTCACCGTCTGACGAGGCCGCCGCGGGCGCAGGTTCTTTCTTGGGTTGGGGTTTCGGCTCTTCTTTCGGTGGCTCTTTGGCCTCGGGTTCGGGTTGGGGCTTTTTCTCGGGCTGCTTTTCGGCTTGCTCGCCCGGCTGGCCGATCTTGGCGAGCTCACCGCCGACGGCGACGGTCTCGTCCTCTTCGGCCGTGATCGACAGCACGGTGCCGGACACCGGGGACGGGATCTCGGTGTCGACCTTGTCGGTGGACACCTCCAGCAGCGGCTCGTCGGCCTCCACTGTGTCGCCGACCTTCTTCAGCCAGCGGGTGACCGTGCCCTCGGTGACCGACTCGCCCAGTTCCGGCATCTTCACCGACGTCGCCTCGCCGGCACCCGACGACGAGGCTGCCGGCTCCGGCTCGGGCTCGGGCTGGGATTGCTCGGGTTCTGCGGACTCCTCGGTCTCCGCGGCGGCGGGCTCATCGTCTGTCTGCTCTTCGCCTGATGGCTCATCGTCTGTCTGCTCTTCGCCTGACGGCTCATCGCTGATCACCGCCAACTCGCCGCCCACCTCAACGGTGTCGTCTTCCTGAGCGACGATATTCTTCAGCACACCGGAAGCGGGCGACGGAATTTCGGTGTCGACCTTGTCGGTGGACACTTCGAGCAGCGGCTCGTCGCGTTCCACCGTGTCGCCTTCCTGCTTGAGCCAACGGGTCACGGTGCCTTCGGTCACGCTCTCACCGAGTGCCGGCATCTGCACGGAGAAGGCCATGTCTGTTGACTCCTCGAGCTCAGTCGTACGGGTCGACCTCTGGCTTACCACAGGCAAGCACAGTTCATCTTTCCCCACTACGGCCGTTGCCGAACCCTCCGGGGGTCCGGCGTGCCGTGGCACTATCGAGGAGGACGGCAGAAGGG
>JBAPQQ010000659.1:0-1810 GCA_049280695.1 Mycobacterium sp. | reverse complement strand
ATGTCCTGGCGGGCCGGCGACGGCCCCCAGTTCAGCCACAGGAAGTGCGACGGGTGCGGTGGGATGGTCTCGATGATGCGGTGAATCCCCGGCAGCAGCTCATCGGCGGAGGCCGATGTCCACATGTTGTCGGCGGAATACCGATGGTCGGCCAGGTAGTTGCTCATCACGCCGTCGTACCAGGTGGGCAGATCGGCTGGCGCATAGGGGATCTTCACGAGTGCACGGTCGATTGCCGGGCAGGTGGCCAGCAGCGCCAGCGCCTGCTCTGCTTCGGCTTCCGAATCGGCGAACGCCGGCGACGCGAGAACGATCGCCGGATGGTCGATCCCGAGGTTCGGCACGCTGCGCGACGCGACGATCTGCAGTTCGACCCGGCGGTCCACTTCGCCGCTGATCGCGCGCGCCCACGTGAAGATCTCGTCGGTGCAGTCGGTCGGATAGACGTACAGGCTGCTGGCGCAGACGGCCGGTTTCGCGTACAGCTTCAGGTGAAACGCCGTGACCACGGTGAAGAACCCCGGGCCGGCGCCCCGCGCCGCCCGGTACAGATCCGGGTGGGTCTCTGCGTCGCAATATAGCTTCTCGCCGTCGGCGGTCACCATGTCCAAGCCGGTCACGTTCTCGCACGCCGGCCCGTAAACCCTGCTGTTCCAACCGTATCCGCCCTGCAGCAGATATCCACCGATGCAGACGCCCTTGCAGTGACCTGCCGGGAAGAACAAGCCCAAAGCGTCGAGTTCGGAGGCCAGCACGCTGCCGCCATTGCCCGGGCCCACCACCGCGACCATGCGATCGGTGTCGACGGTGCAGTCGTCGAGCCCATGCACGTCGAGCAGCACGCCGCCGTCACGCAGATGGTTGGCGCCCCAACTGTGCCCACCCGAGCGAACACCGATCTGGCGCGCATGGGCTTTCGCGTACGCGATAGTGGTGACGACGTCGTCGGCGTCGCGGGCCCGGACTATCACATCGGGGTAGCGCTTCGGCACCCTCTGGTTCCAGACGGCAGATCGGCGGGCTTGCTCGTATCCGTCGTCGCTGCGGAAGAAGTGCCGACCCACCGGTAATGCGCCCGCTGTTGCCGTCAATGCTTCTCCAACGTGAACTGGTTGACGTCGATGTACCCGATCCGGAACATGTTTGCGCAGCCGGTCAGATACTTCATATACCGGTCGTAGACCTCCTGGGATTGGATTGCGATTGCCTGGTCGCGATGCGCGTGTAACGCCGCCGCCCACATGTCGAGTGTGCGGGTGTAGTGGGGCTGCAGCGACTGGGTTTGAGTCACGTCGAAGCCGCCGGCATTCGCTCGTTCCTGCACCATCGGGATTGAGGGCAGCCGTCCGCCGGGAAAGATCTCGGTAAGGATGAACTTGAGGAACCGAGCGAACTCGAACGTCAATGGCATCCCGCGGTCGGCCATCTCGTGCGGATGCAGTCCGGTGATGGTGTGCAGCAACATGACTCCGTGAGCGGGCAGTGCGCGGTGGGCGAACGCGAAGAACGCGTCGTAGCGCTCGTGCCCGAAGTGCTCGAACGCACCGATCGAAACGATGCGGTCGACCGGCTCGTCGAACTCCTCCCACCCTCGCAGCAGCACCCGCTTGAAGCGGGCGCTTTCCAGCCCATTCAGCAGTGTCTCCGCGTGCGACGCCTGGTTCTTGCTCAAGGTCAGGCCGACGACGTTGACGTCGTAGCGCTCGACCGCTCGCTTCATCGTCGAGCCCCAACCGCATCCGACGTCAAGCAGCGTCATCCCCGGTTGCAGGCCGAGCTTGCCCAGCGCGAGGTCAATCTTGGCGAGCTG
>JBAPQQ010000658.1:0-5843 GCA_049280695.1 Mycobacterium sp. | reverse complement strand
GTGCCGCAGCGCCGTTCGCCGACCTGCTCTGGATGGAGACCAAGACGGCCGACCTCGCCGACGCGCGCGAGTTCGCCGAGGCCATCCATGCGGTGTTCCCCGACAAGATGCTCGCGTACAACCTGTCGCCGTCGTTCAACTGGGACACCACCGGCATGAGCGACGACGAGATGCGGGCCTTCCCCGAGGAGCTCGGCAAGATGGGCTTCGTCTTCAACTTCATGACCTACGGAGGGCACCAAATCGACGGCGTCGCCGCGGAGGAATTCGCCACCTCGCTGCGGCAGGACGGCATGCTGTCGCTGGCGCGCCTGCAGCGCAAGCTGCGGCTGGTGGAGTCGCCGTACCGCACGCCGCAGACGCTGGTCGGCGGGCCGCGCAGCGACGCTGCGCTGGCCGCCTCGTCGGGCCGCACCGCAACCACCAAGTCGATGGGCAAAGGCTCCACGCAGCATCAGCACCTCGTGCAGACCGAGGTGTCCAAGAAGCTGCTCGAGGAATGGCTGGCACTGTGGAGCGACCACTACAAGCTCGGCGAAAGGCTGCGGGTGCAGTTACGGCCGACGCGCCCCGGCGGGGACGTGCTGGAACTCGGCATCTACGGCGAGCGGGGCGACGGCGAGGCCGAGAAGCTCGCCAACGTGATCGTCGACCCGATCAAAGACCGCCACGGTCGCAGCATCCTGACGGTTCGCGACCAGAACACCTTCGCCGAGAAGATGCGGCAGAAGCGCCTGATGACGTTGATCCACCTGTGGCTGATTCACCGCTTCAAGGCCGAGGCGCTGTACTACGTCTCGCCCACGGAGGACAACCTCTACCAGACCGAGAAGATGAAGTCGCACGGCATTTTCCGCGACGTCTACCAAGAGGTCGGCGAGATCATCGTCGCCGACGTGAATCACGAGCGCATCGAAGAACTGCTGGACACCGATCAGAAGGCGCTGCAACGGCTGATCCGCAAGGAGGACTAGCAGCAGTGGTGGCCGCGCCACGCTTCGCGGCCTTCCCTGACTGCGACACCGGCGATCACCAAAGCGACCGCCGGGTCCGCCCATGACCAGCCGAACAAGCTGTTGAGCGCCAATCCGACGAGGAGTACGCCGGACAGACAGGCGCACAGAAGCGTCTGCTTCGAGTCGGCGACCGCGCTCGCCGAACCGAGCTCTCGACCTGCTCGGCGCTCGGCATAGGACAGCACGGGCATCACCAGCAGCGACAGCGCCGCCAGGACGATGCCCACCGTGGACGGTCTCGGTTCGACTTCTCCGAACACGGCGCGGACCGATTCGACGGTGACGTACGCGGCGAGCGCGAAGAACGACAGCGCGATGATGCGCAGTGCCGTCCGCTCTCGGCTTTCGGGATCGCGGCCCGCGAACTGCCATGCCACGGCGGCCGCGGACGCGACCTCGATGAGAGAGTCGAGTCCGAATGCAACCAGTGCGGTGGAGGACGCGACCGCCCCGGCACTGATTGCGACGACCGCTTCGACGACGTTGTAGGTGATCGTTGCGCCGACGAGGAACCGGACCCGTCGGGTCAGCAGCGCGCGACGACGGCCGGTGAGCGCGCCGGCGGAATCGGTCATCGGATCTTCACTCATCGCTGCAATTGGCGGGCCACCTCCCCGTACCGCTCGAAGCGCTCCTGGTCGCCTCGCGCGTTGTAGAGCACCACGCGGTCAGCGATCCCGCCATACTTCTCGGTCAGTGCGTCGGCCAACCTGTCCCAGGTCGCCTCGGTGGCGAAGACGGCGATGTGTTCGTCGGTGATCTGGGCGGCCATGCCGGCGAAGTCACCGGCCTTCTGCTTATCCCGGATTCGCGCGGTCGTGCCCTCGAAGCCGGCCTCGTCCCAGATGAACGCGTAGTTGGGTGTGCTTCCGTAGAAGCTCATGCTCGCTCGCACGAGTTCGCGTTCCTTGTCGCGCTCTTCGTCGCCGTCGCCGGCGATCGTCAGCACCGGCACGATCAACGCGATGTCCGACGGTGAGCGTCCGGCTTTGGCCGCACCTGCCGCGACATCGGGCAGCACGTGGCGCGCGATGTAGCCGGGCTCTCCGATCGGGTGGACATGCACGCCGTCGGCGACTTCGCCCGCCATCCGCAGCATCCACGGATTCACCGCTGCGACATCGACTTTCGGATCGGGTGCGTCGATGGGTCCGGGGCTCCACTGCGGGGTGATGAAGTCGAGGTTGTAGAACTCGCCATGGTGATCGAGCTTCCCGGTCCGGAACGCCGAGAAGCACGCCTTCACGGCCAGCACGTAGTCGCGCAGCCGTGGGCCGGGGCGATCGAAAGCCATGCCGTAGCGGCGCACGACGTGGGTGCGGACCTGCGTGCCCAGCCCCAGCCGGAACTTCCCGGCGGTTGCGTCCTGCAGTTCCCAGGCCGTGGCCGCGGTGACGAAGGGACTGCGCGGAAAGGCCACTGCGACGCCGGTCGACAACTCGAGGCCGGGAGCCGCCTGCGAGGCGACGGCGGCGCTCAGATACGGCGTGCGGCCCACCTCGGTGATCAACAGCCCGCCGAACCCCGCGGACTGGGCCTGTCGAGCCACGCCACCGATCTGGCCGAGCGGTTCGGGGACCGTCATCGCGTCGACATGCATGGCGGGAGCCTACGTCCACGGTCTGCATCGGCGTAGCTGGCCGAGGACCTGCCGCACGCTTTGGTTTACTGAGCCTGACTTGACCTTCGCCGGGAAGGAACATCGCCGAGCAAGTGAGTGCTCCAGCCATCGACCCCGTCATGCCCCGTGACCAGGTCCGCAGGTCCGCCATCGCCCGGTGGATCCGGCGGCTGGCGGTCCCATCATCGTTGCCTGGGTGGGCCTGATCGCGCTGCTGAACGTCACTGTGCCGCAGCTTGAAGTCGTCGTTCAGATGCAGTCGGTCTCGATGTCCCCGAAGGACGCGCCGTCGGTGATCGCCATGCAGCGCGTCGGCAAGGTCTTCGAGGAGTTCGATTCCGACAACTCGGCCATGATCGTGTTGGAGGGCGAGCAACCCCTCGGCGAGGATGCCCACCGCTTCTACGACGGCATGATCGACGAGCTCGAAGCCGACACGGAACACGTCCAACACATCAGGACTTC
The DNA here is from genome assembly GCA_049280695.1 of Mycobacterium sp. Classification (GTDB taxonomy): domain Bacteria; phylum Actinomycetota; class Actinomycetes; order Mycobacteriales; family Mycobacteriaceae; genus Mycobacterium. The sequence continues at coordinate 2,741 of JBAPQQ010000658.1, read as the reverse complement.
TGCGGCGATCCGCTGACGAGGGTCGGAGCGCAGAGCTCGGACGGCAAGGCCGCGTACGTGCAGCTGTATCTCGCCGGCAATATGGGGGAAGCCCTGGCGAACGAGTCCGTGATCGTTGTGCAGAAGCTTGTTGCCGCACTGACCCTCCACCCGGCGTCAAGGTCTTCGTCACGGGAGGATCGGCGCTGCAGGCCGACCAGCAGGATGCCGGCGACCGCAGTGTCAGGGTCATCGAGATGGTGACGATCGGCGTCATCATCATGATGCTGCTGCTCTTCTACCGGTCGGTCATCACCGCGCTGATCGTGTTGTCGATGGTGGTGCTGGGGCTGTCGGCGACCCGTGGTGTGGTGGCTTTTCTCGGCTACCACCACCTGATCGGCTTGTCGACGTTCGCGACGCAGCTGTTGGTGACCCTGGCGATTGCCGCCACCACCGACTACGCGATCTTCCTCATCGGGCGTTACCAAGAAGCTCGTGCGCTGGGCGAGGACCGGGAGTCCGCGTTTTACATCATGTTTCACGGCACCGCCCATGTGGTGCTGGGCTCGGGAATGACGATCGCCGGTGCTACCTTCTGCCTCTCGTTCACCCGACTGCCGTACTTTCAGACGTTGGGCATCCCGCTGGCGGTCGGCATGGTGATCGCGGTGTTCGCGGCGCTGACGTTGGGCCCCGCACTGATCACGGTTGCCAGCCGCTTCGGACGGATACTGGAACCCAAGCGGCCATGCGCATTCGGGGCTGGCAGCGGATGGGTGCCGCCGTGGTTCGGTGGCCGGGCTTTTTCCTGATCGCGACGATGGCGCTGTCGCTGGTGGGTCTACTGGCCTTGCCGGCGTACCAGCCAAACTACAACGACCGCAACTATCTCCCGCCCGATCTGCCGGCGAACGAGGGATTCGCCGCGGCGGAGCGGCATTTTCCCGTCGCCCGGATGAATCCCGAAATGCTGCTCGTCGAAACCGACCACGACCTACGCAACTCGGCGGACTTCCTGGTCATCGAGCGAATCGCCAAAGCCGTCACCAGGGTGCCCGGCATCGGGAGGGTGCAGGCAATCACGCGGCCCGAGGGTAAACCCTTGAAGTACAGCACGATTCCCGCACAGCTCAGCATGAGCGGCACACTGCAGACGATGAACCGGACTTATCTGCAGGAGCGGATGGCCGACATGCTGGTGCAAGCCGACGAGATGCGCAACACCGTCGACAACATGACTCGGATGATCGCGTTGATGGAACAGATGACCGCGACGACGCACAGCATGGTGGGCAAGGTTCACGGAATGGCCGCCGACATCGTCGAATTGCGTGATCACATCGCCGATTTCGACGACTTCTTCCGGCCGATCCGCAACTACCTGTACTGGGAACCCCACTGCTACAACATCCCGGCCTGCTGGGCCATCCGCTCGATGTTCGACACTCTCGACGGTATCGACACGATGACCGACGACATCTTGGATCTGTTCCCGGACATGGATCGGCTCGATGCGCTGATGCCGCAGCTGGTTTCGCTGATGGGGCCGACGATCGAGTCGATGAAGACCATGCGGACGATGATGCTGACCACGTACCAGTCGCAGAAGGGCCTTCAGGACCAGATGGCTGCGAGGGACGAGAACTCGGCTGCCATGGGCGACGCGTTCAACGACGCCCTGAACGACGACACTTTCTACCTGCCACCCGAGATCTTCGACAACGCCGACTTCAAACGGGGGATGAAGAGCTTCATCTCACCGGACGGCCGAACGGTCCGGTTCATCGTGTCCCACGAGGGTGATCCGCTGTCCGCGGACGGCATCAAGCGCATCGACGCAATCAAGAGAGCCGCCTTCGAAGCCATCAAAGGCACTCCCCTGGAAGGGTCGAGGGTGTACGTCAGCGGCACCGCATCGATGTTCAAGGACATGGAGGAAGGCAATACTTTCGACCTGCTGATAGCGGGGGTCTCTGCGCTGGCGCTCATTTTCATCATCATGTTGCTGATCACGCGCAGTGTCGTCGCGGCGGCGGTCATCGTCGGCACCGTGGTGCTTTCGCTGGGATCGTCGTTCGGTGTCTCGGTGCTGATTTGGCAGCACATCTTCGGCATCGAACTGCAATTCATGGTGATGGCGATGGCGGTCATCATCCTGCTGGCGGTCGGCGCCGACTACAACCTGTTGCTGGTGGCACGGATGAAGGAAGAGATTCCCGGCGGCATCAGTCGTCACCGCGGCCGGTCTCGTGTTCGCATTCACGATGATGTCGATGGCGGTCAGTGAGTTGCTCGTGGTCGCTCAGGTCGGCACCACGATCGGGTTGGGTTTGTTGTTCGACACCTTGGTGATTCGTGCCTTCATGACGCCTGCGATCGCGGCACTGCTTGGTCGCTGGTTCTGGTGGCCGCAGGTGGTGCCCGCTCGGCCCGAGGCGGCACGGCGCCGACTCTCGAGAGTCCGCCAGACGACGCGCGTCGGCTCCTAGCACCATCTGGCGTCGATTCCCGCAGATAACAAAGAAATACAAAGTTCGCCATACGCGTCGGATACGACAGTAAAGTGCTGTTCGTGCGCAGAGACGTGTTAGCCAACGGCCGCGGCCGCTGGCTGGTGATCGGGGCATCGATCGTGATCTCTGCAGGCATGCTCTACGCCCAAGTCGAGGAGCCCCCGTGCTGCGGTGAGATCGCGGCAGCAAGACCATCGGCCCAGGCGGCCGCGCCGGCGGGTGTGCCGAACGTGGCCACCCCCGCGC
>JBAPQQ010000657.1:0-1968 GCA_049280695.1 Mycobacterium sp. | reverse complement strand
GTGGCCGGCCGGCCGGCTGCTGTCCTGGCTGGCCGGATGCGCGGCGCTGCTGTTCACCAGCAGCTCCGGAGTCAAGGCCTACGGTTCGGCGATGTTCAGCGTGCACATGGCCGAACACATGACGTTGAACATGTTCGTGCCCATCCTGCTGGTCCTGGGCGGCCCGGTGACCCTGGCCCTGCGGGCGCTTCCCGCTGCCGGCGACGGAAAGCCGCCGGGCCCGCGTGAGTGGCTGCTGTGGCTGGTGCACTCGAAAGCGACGGCGTTCCTTGCCCATCCGATTACGGCGTTCATCCTGTTCGTCGCGTCGCTGTACCTCGTGTACTTCACCCCGGTGTTCGACACCCTGGTGCGTTACCACTGGGGCCATGAATTCATGAGCGTCCACTTCCTGCTGGTCGGCTACCTGTTCTTCTGGGCCATCATCGGAATCGATCCCGGCCCGCGGCGTCTTCCGTTCCTCGGGCGGCTGGGACTGCTGTTCGCGGTGATGCCGTTTCACGCGTTCTTCGGCATCGCGGCGATGACGATGACGTCGACCATCGGTGGGCAGTTCTACCGATCCGTCGACCTGCCGTGGCTGTCCAGCATCGTCGACGACCAGCATCTCGGGGGCGCAATCGCTTGGGGCTCAAGCGAACTGCCGGTGATCATCGTGGTGGTTGCGCTGATCGCGCAGTGGGCACGACAGGATAGGCGCGCCGCCGCGCGCTCGGACCGTCACGCCGACTCCGGCTATGCCGACGACGAACTGGATGCCTACAACGCGATGCTGCGCGAACTCGCCCGTTCCCGGCGCTGAGCAGTTTCGCCGGGTCGGCGGGCGAAGTTGCGCAGCCGCAAGCTGTTCGACACCACGAAGAACGACGAAAACGCCATCGCTGCACCGGCGACCAGTGGGTTCAGCAAGCCGGCCGCCGCGATCGGAATGGCTGCGATGTTGTAGCCGAACGCCCACATCAGGTTGACCCGGATCGTGCGCGTGGTGGCCTTGGCCAGATCGAGGGCTTGCGGGACCACGTCCAGGTGGTCGCGCACCAGGATGATGTCGGCGGCGCCGATCGCGACGTCGGTGCCGCGGCCGATCGCCAGGCCGAGGTCCGCGCACGCCAACGCCGGACCGTCGTTGATCCCGTCGCCGACCATTGCCACGATGCGGCCTCGGTCCCTGAGCTGTTGGATCACGTCGACCTTGTCTTCGGGCAGCACCTCGGCGACGACGTCGTCGATGCCCACGTCGGCCGCCACCGAAGCTGCGGTCACCGGGTTGTCTCCGGTCAGCAGCACCGTGCGCATCCCGCGGGCCTGCAGGGCTTCGACCGCCCCGGCGGCAGACTCCTTGACCGCGTCGGCCACCGCGATCGCACCAGCCGCGACACCGTCTACCGCGACGAAAACCACGGTTTCTCCACGTGATTCGCCCGCGCGGCGAGCAGCCGTCAGCTCCGGACCGGCGGCGGCATGCCGCGACACCCACGCCGGTCTGCCGACGCGGACGTCGCGGCCGTCGACCATGCCCGCCACACCGCAACCCGGCGTCGCCCGGAAATCCGTGACCGTGCCGCGCTGCGTCGCGGCCGTCACGATCGCCACGGCCACGGCGTGCTCGGAAGCCGACTCGACCGCAGCCGCCAGCACCAGCATCTCGTCGGCATCCCAGCCCGGGGCAGCCACCACAGCGGTGGTGGTGAGGTGTCCGACCGTCAGCGTGCCGGTCTTGTCGAAGACCACGGTGTCGACGGATCGGATGGCTTCCAGGGCGCGGTAGCCCTTGAGGAAGATTCCGAGCTGGGCGCCGCGGCCCGAGGCGACCATCATCGCGGTCGGTGTGGCCAGGCCCAGGGCGCAGGGGCAGGCGATCACCAGCACCGCCAGCGCGATGGAGAAGGTGCGGTCGGCACCGGCGCCGGACAGCGCCCAGCCCAGCGCGGTGAGCGCGGCGATCACGAACACGCAAGGCACGAAGAC
>JBAPQQ010000656.1:0-12515 GCA_049280695.1 Mycobacterium sp. | reverse complement strand
TGAGTCTGCGGATGACGGTCATGCTGGCCGCACTTGCAGCGTTGGTCACCTTCTGGCTGATCGCTCTGGCGCAGGCACGAAGCGCCGACACGGCGTCCGCCAAGGTGCCCGAACAGCTCGGGGTCGTGTACGTGCAGCCGGGGGAGAACCTGCAGCGGCTCGCGTCGCGCGTGTCGCCCGACGCGCCGGTGGCCAGGGTGGTCGAGCGGATTCGGGAACTGAACGAACTCGACTCGGCGGCGGTGGACGCCGGGCAGACGCTGATCGCGCCGATCGGCTGACATCGATGGTCGCGATGGCCGCGCTGCGGCGTCCGGCGGTAGTCTCGGAGGCGTTCTACTCGACCGAGTGTCTTCGCGGCGAAGGAGCAGTGATGCACTGTCCGTTCTGCCGCCATCCCGACTCCCGGGTGGTCGACTCCCGCGAAACCGATGAGGGGCAGGCGATCCGGCGCCGGCGGGCATGCCCGGAGTGCGGTCGCCGGTTCACCACAGTCGAGACCGCGGTGCTCGCCGTGGTCAAGCGCAGCGGCGTCACCGAACCGTTCAGCCGCGAGAAGGTCATCGGTGGCGTGCGGCGCGCCTGCCAGGGCCGCGAAGTCGACGACGACGCACTGAATCTGCTCGCGCAGCAGGTCGAGGACACCGTGCGGGCCACCGGCTCCCCGGAGGTGCCGAGCCAGGAAGTGGGACTGGCGATCCTCGGGCCGCTGCGGGAACTCGACGAGGTGGCTTATCTGCGGTTCGCGTCGGTGTACCGCTCCTTTACGTCTGCCGACGACTTCGAGCGGGAGATCGAAGCGCTGCGCGCGCACCGCAACGTCAGCGCCTCGCAGTAGTCGCTCAGCCGGCGGGCACGGTGCCGTCGTCGACCACACGGCCGCCAACCTTGACCCAGCCCTCGGGGTCCCACCAGGTGTGAATCAGGGAGCCCTTCCCCTGGGTGATCGTCAGATCGCGGCCGAGGACGTCGGTGGCCCGCACCGCAGCTGCGCCGGTGGCTTCGTCTTCGGCCACACCCAGATCCGTCGCGAACATCCGCGATCGCAGGTGCCCGCTGCCCTCGTCGATCCACGCCCAGATGTAATGCGCGACGTCGTCGCTGTAGTCCGAAGGGTCGGCGCCGGCAACCTCCTCGGGCGACGCGAGCTGGTGGAACGCGAACTCCGGCGCCCAGTCGGCTCGGGCGCGCACAGTGGTCACGTCGCCCTCGTAGCCGACGGCCACCACGCCCGCCGGCACCTGCAGCGTGTGGACCGCATACCCCCGCTGCCTCAACCACCACGACAGTCCGACGGTGGGGTGCCCGGCGAACGACAGCTCGGTGGTGGGAGTGAAGATCCGCGCATGCGCCGTGGTCGCGCCCGATGCCGGAATGTCGACGAAAACCGTTTCGCTGTAACCTAGTTGGGCCGCCAGCGCCTGGCGGCCAGCAGGGGCGACAGCGGCCGCGTCGACCACGCCCAGCGGATTTCCGAAGCTCCCCTCCGTGTCGGTGAACACCCGCACGACGGACACGTCAGTACCCATAAGCCCGACTCTAGGACCCGAGGCGCTCGCTCGTCAGGTCGCGCTGCGGTCGTCGGAGCTCATGGCGTCGAGCACGGCTACGCGGGTGTCGACGGGGCCGGAGATCGTGTCGTCGCGGACCCCGGTACGCAGCAGTGCACGCAGCAGCTCGGGATCGTGGTCGGAGGGTTTGGTTGTGTCGATGAACCTTTCGACGACCTCGCACCCATCTGGGCCACCTCCGCCTCGGGCCGGCAGCCCGCCTCGACTCACTTCTTGTCGTCGCCGTCTCGGAACCCGTCTGAGAAGTCCCCTGACTGCTGCGCCAGGAAGCGTTGGAACTCCCCGGCCAGTTCCTCGCCGCTGGGCAGGTCTTCGTCACGAGCCAGCAGCGACCGGTTCTCCTGGGCTTCGACGAACGCGTCGTATTGCCGCTCCAGCGCCGCCACCACTTGCGCCACCTCGGGGCTGGAGTTGACCTGCTCGTCGATCTTCTCGCGGATATCCGCGCCTGCCTCGGCCAGCGCAGCCAGCGGTATCTGCAGGGAACCGATCTTGCCGACCTCGGCCAGTAGGGCTTCCGCAGCGGGCGGAAAGTCCGTCTGCGCCAGGTAGTGCGGCACGTGCACGGTGAAGCCGAGGACCTCATGGCCGTGCTGGGCCATCCGGTATTCCAGGAGGTTGGAGGCGCTGCCCGGGACCTGCACCTCACCGACCCATGGCTGATGGTGGGCGATCAGCTCCTTGTCGTTGGCGTGTGCGGTCATCGTGACCGGCCGGGTGTGCGGCACCGCCATCGGAATGGTGCCCAGCCCGATCGTCTGGCGAACGCCCAGCCGCTCGGCCAGCAGCCGCACCGCGGTGACGAACCGCTCCCATTTCAGGTCCGGCTCCAGCCCGGCCAGCAGCAGAAAGGGCGTGCCCACGCTGTCGTGCAGGGCGTACAAACTCAGTTCGGGGTCGTCGTAGGTGGTGAAGTGGTCGGTCTTGAACGTCATAAACGGGCGGCGGGACCGGTAGTCCAGCAGATCGTCGATCGCGAAGGACGCGACCAGCTCGGTGTCGAGTGCATCGCGAAGGTATTTCGACGACAACCGGATTGCGTGGCCGGCGTCGGAGAAGCCCTCCAGCGCGTGGATCATCACCGGACCGCGGCCGTCGGGTGACGACAGCTGCGGCGCGGGGAACTCCAGTTCGTACATCCCGCTCTGCTCGGGCCGGTACTCCTGGTCGTCAGTCATGTTTCTCGCCTCCTCCCGCAGCGCCGGTGCCGTGACGTCTAGTGTCGCCGGGTAGCGACGCATCCGCCACCGGACGCTGCGATTTGCGAACGCAGGTACCCCTGATAACTCAACGCCATGCAGGCTGCTGTGCGTTCCTGACGCGCGGCTACGAGCGGAACTGGCTGAGCGCGCGCATCTTGTTCATCACGTCCAGCGCAGCCACCTTGTACGCCTCCGAGAACGTCGGGTAGTTGAACACCGCGTCGACGAGGTACTCGATGGTGCCGCCGCAGCCCATCACGGCCTGGCCGATGTGCACGAGTTCGGTGGCGCTGGTGCCGAAGATGTGAACGCCCAGCAGTTTCAGATCGTCGGTGGACACCAGCAACTTGAGCATGCCGTAGGAGTCGCCGGCGATCTGGCCGCGCGCCAGTTCGCGGTAGCGCGACACCCCGACCTCGTACGGCACCGCGTCCTTGGTCAGCTGCACCTCGGTGGCGCCGACGTAGGAGATCTCGGGGATCGAGTAGATGCCGATGGGCTGCAGCTCCGTCATGCCCGCGGTCGGCTCGCCGAACGCGTGGTAGGCGGCCAGCCGGCCCTGCTCCATCGAGGTGGCGGCCAGCGCCGGGAAGCCGATCACGTCGCCGACCGCGTAGATGTGGTCGACCTTCGTCTGGAACCGGTCGTCGACGTAGATCCGCCCGCGGCTGTCGGCCTCCAAGCCGGCGTTGGCCAGGTCGAGATGGTCGGTGAAGCCCTGCCGTCCCGCCGAGTACATGACGGTCTCCGCCGGGATCTGCTTGCCGCTGGCCAGCGTGGTGACCGTGCCCGCGGAGCCGACGTCGACGGCCGTCACCTCCTCGCCGAACCGGAACGTGACCGCAAGATCGCGCAGGTGGAAGCGCAGCGCCTCGACCACCTCGGGATCGCAGAACTCCAGCATCGCGTCGCGTTTCTCGACGACGGTGACCTTGGTGCCCAGCGCGGCGAACATCGACGCGTACTCGATGCCGATCACGCCGGCGCCCACCACGACCATCGACCCCGGCAGACTCTTGAGGTCGAGGATGCCGTCGGAGTCCAGCACCCGGCACTCGTCGAACTCGACACCGGCCGGGCGGGCCGGCTTGGTGCCGGTGGCGATCACGATGTAGCGGCCGCTGACATGCACGTGGTCGCCCCGGTTGGGGTCCTCGACCGCCACGGTGTGCTCGTCGACGAATCGGCCGTGGCCGCTGTAGAGCTCGACGTGGTTGCGCATCAGCTGCGATCGCACGACGTCCTGCTCTTTGTTGATGACGTGGGTGGTGCGGGCCAGCAGGTCGGCGGGCGTGATCTTCTCCTTGACGCGGTAGCTGGCGCCGTACAGCTCCCGCTGGCTCATGCCGGTGAGGTAGAGCACGGCCTCACGCAGCGTCTTCGACGGAATCGTCCCCGTGTTGACGCACACTCCGCCGAGCATCCGGCCGCGCTCGATCACCGCGACGGACTTGCCCAGCTTCGCCGCGGCGATCGCCGCCTTCTGTCCGCCGGGGCCGGATCCGATGACGACGAGGTCGTACTCCATAGCCATGAGTCTCAGATGTACGCCGTTTACCCGGATTCCGCACGCTGACTGCATCAATCCCTGATGAAGTTGCTGTATCGCGCAGCGTTCGGTGCCGGCTTCGGCGGTGGCTGAGGTGCGCCGCGCCGCCTCGGCGATTCATCCCCAGTCGCGTGTTCGTCCACAGCCGTGCGGTATTGGGGCCATCGGTGCGTCGTGTTGACGGCACACCTCGCCAGGGTCGGGACATGACCACTTCACAGCCCGACTTCGTACTCAACCGGCCCGCAACTCTGATCGCGGCGTTGCCGGCCGTGCTCGGCTTCGTCCCCGAGAAATCCCTCGTGCTCGTCACCGTGGAGCGCGGCGAGCTGGGTGCCGTAATGCGGGTCGACCTTGCGCCGGAGCTGGCCGACACCGTGGAGGGCATCGCCGAGGTCGCCGCCGCGGCCAGGCCCGACGCGGCGATCGCGGTGATCGTCGACGCCGAGGGCGCGCTGTGCCCGATGTGCGCCGAGGACTTCCGCACACTGGCCGCAACGTTGACGGATGTGCTTGCGCTGCAGAATATCTCGTTGCTCGCAGTGCATGTCGTCGACCGCATCGCGGCCGGCGGCCGCTGGCACTGCGCCGACTTGTGCGGTGCGCGTGGCACCATCGACGACCCGTCGTCCTCGCCGCTGGCGATGGCCGCCGTGCTCGACGGGCGGCGGCTCTATGCCCGTCGGGAGGATCTGTTGGAGGTCATCGAGGTGACGGACACCGCAAGCGTTGCCCGGCTGGCCCGCCGGATCCGCCGGCGGCTCAAGACGCGTGAGTCCACCGGCGAGCACTCCTCGCGCGGCGACGTCGAATTCGCGATGGAGCTGGCCGCGACGGCCGGCGCCGGTGCCGAATTGTCGGATGCGCAGGTGGCTGAGATGGCGTGCGCGTTGGCCGACATCGATGTGCGGGACACGTTGTTCGCGTTGGCGATCGGCGACAAAGCAGCGGAAGCCGAGACACTCTGGGCGACGCTGTCACGGCGGTTGCCGAACCCGTGGCGCGTCGAAGCGCTTGTGCTGCTTGCGTTCTCGGCGTATGCGCGCGGCGACGGTCCGCTGGCGGGGGTGGCGCTGGATGTGGCGCTGCGGTGCAGTGGCGAGCATCGGATGGCGTCGATGCTCGACACGGCGCTTCAATCAGGCTTACGGCCGGAGAAGATACGCGAGTTGGCCGTCAGCAGCTACCGGGTGGCCGACAGGCTCGGGGTGAGCCTGCCGCCGCGGCGGAAGTTCGGGCGCCGGGCGAGTTAGACCTTCTCCACCTTCACGGCGTGGGCCATGTGATGGGGGAGGTCGACGTCCTCGTGACCGGGGATGACGATGGTGACGGTCCCGATCGGGCTGGTCTGGACCGTCACCCGGGCGTTGGGCACCACGCCGGCGTCCTTGAGCCGGGTGATCAGCTCGACGTCACCCTGCACATGCTCGGTGAGCTGGCGCACCACCACGGCCACCGGCGCGCCCGCGGGCAGTTCGGTGAGCCGTACCAGGCTGCCCCGCTCCGGCTGGGCGGTCGGGTCGAAACCGAGTTCCGTCAGCCCGGGGATGGGGTTGCCGAACGGGGAGGTGGTCGGGTTGTCGAGCACCTGCACCAACCGCCGCTCGACGTCCTCGCTCATGACGTGCTCCCAGCGGCAGGCCTCGGCGTGGACGTCCTCCCACGGCAACCCGATGATGTCGACGAGCAGGCGCTCGGCCAGCCGATGCTTGCGCATCACGGCGACGGCCAACGTACGGCCTTTCGGGGTCAGTTCCAGGTGGCGGTCGCCGGCCACGTGCAGTAGGCCGTCCCGCTCCATGCGCGACACGGTCTGGCTGACGGTGGGCCCGCTTTGCTCCAGCCGCTCGGCGATGCGGGCGCGCAGCGGCACCACGCCCTCTTCCTCGAGGTCGTAGATGGTCCGCAGGTACATCTCGGTGGTATCTACCAAGTCGTTCATTAGGGCACCCTCCGTCGGCCAGAGTCTACCGTCCTAGCTGGCTTGACGGTGGCGTCGAACCGCCGCATTCCCTTCGTCGCGAAAGTGCGTGTCATGCCCGCGACGCGCCAGCGAAGCCGGCATTAGACGCACGGGTGTGCAGCGCAAACGCGTGTGCCCGCCGGATTTCCGGCGGGCACACGGCTGAGAGGAGCTAGCTGGCGTAAGAGCGAAGCCGGTCGGCGCGCTCGCCATGGCGCAGCTTGGCCATGACCTCGCGCTCGATCTGGCGCACGCGTTCGCGGGAGAGCCCGAAGAGCTTGCCGATCTGGTCCAGCGTGCGGGGTTGCCCATCGTCCAGGCCGAACCGCAGGCGGATCACCTGATGCTCGCGCTCGTCGAGAGTGGCCAGCACGCTGCGGATGTCGGTGTGCAGCAGTTCCGAGATCACTGCGTTCTCGGCGGACATCGCCTCGGCGTCCTCGATGAAGTCGCCCAGAGGGGCCTCCTCGTCGCTGCCGACCGGCATGTCGAGGCTCACCGGGTCGCGGCTGTGTTCGAGCAGATCGTTGATCTTCTCCACGGGGATGCCGGACTCAGCGGCCAGTTCCTCGTCGGTGGCCTCTCGGCCGAGGTTCTGGTGCATCTCCCTTTTGATCCGCGCCAGCTTGTTCACCTGTTCGACGAGATGCACCGGCAACCGGATCGTGCGGCTCTGGTCGGCCATGCCCCGCGTGATCGCCTGACGGATCCACCAGGTGGCATAGGTCGAGAACTTGAAACCCTTGGTGTAGTCGAACTTCTCCATCGCACGGATGAGCCCCAGGTTGCCTTCCTGGATCAAGTCGAGCAACGGCATCCCGCGACCGGTGTACCGCTTGGCCAACGACACGACGAGCCGGAGGTTGGCTTCCAGCAGATGCCGGCGGGCTGCCTCGCCGTCGCGGACGACCATAGCCAGTTCGCGCTTGCGCTTCTCGCCGAGACGCTTGCGTGTGTTCAGCAGATGCTGGGCGTAGAGCCCGGCCTCGATCCGCTTGGCCAACTCGACCTCGTCGGCCGCGTTGAGCAGCGCGGTCTTGCCGATGCCGTTCAGATACACCCGCACAAGGTCGGCAGCTGGACTCTGGGCGTCCAGATCATCAACCCGGCTGGCGGTGGCGTTTGCCATTGCGGCCTCCTGATCGCCTTGAAACTGTCATGGAGTGCAACGCTCGAAGCACGGTTGTAGTTCCCGTGCAACCCCTCGGGTAGCCCCTCTGAGCTGCGGTTATGCAGTCACGGCCTGAGAATGTGCTGAGAATAGAGCCAGAGTGCCCTAATCCCGTTCCGGCGCGGGCCGATCCACGGTCCCCGGTTGCAGTTCGGGCCGCTCCGCGGTCGGGAAGAGCGGCGTGCGATGGGCGCGCGCATCGAAGCGGCGGGGTTCGTCTGCGCGTCGCGGCGGCCGGTCGTTGGCGATCAGCACCGCCATCCACGGCAGGGGTATCGATACCGCCACGATCAGCAAAGAGATCAGCCCGTTGTGCCAGATCCCGTATGCGACTGCGGCCAAGATCAGCGCCGGGATGCGCCATGTCATCAGCGCCAGGTACCTGCGCACTCGTCTGCGGTGCTGTTCTTCGTACGGGATCGCGGCGGCGGTGATCAGGACGGGCCGACCGTCGTCGTCGAAACTCAGCTCAGGGCCGTGTTTCATGACTCCACTGTTTCACAACATCGCACCTGCTGCGCCGCCGGTTTCTTACGGCGGTCTTACCGGGCAGAATGGCGTGCATGCAGACCCAGACGATCGAACGCACGAAGCCTGAAGAACGCGTCGACGACGGGACCGACAGCGACATCCCGAAGTACTTCCACTACGTCAAGAAGGACAAGATCGCCGAGAGCGCGGTCATGGGTTCGCACGTCGTCGCCTTGTGCGGCGAGGTGTTCCCGGTGACGCGATCGGCCAAGCCGGGCTCGCCGGTGTGCCCGGACTGCAAGCGGATCTACGAGACGTTCAAGAAGGGGTGACGCGCTCGCCCGTGGCCGGTTCGTCCCGTGCCTCGGGCGTCTCGGCGGGCTGTCTGTCGCGGACGATCACTCCGGCGCGCGACTTCAGCCATCTCCGGAACCGGTGGCTGTGCGGGGGCGGCGCCGGCCACTGCTCCTGGATCGCGTTGTTGAGCTCTGCGCCGATCACGACAGCGAACCCCAAGAAGAACGCGAACAACAGGAACGCGATCGGAGTGGCCAGGGCTCCGTAGGTGTAGCCCGTGCTGGTGATCCACATCAGGTACCACTTCAACCCGTTGCTGGCCAGCAGGAACACTGCTGTCGCCAGGACGGCGCCCAGTACCAGGCGGTGCGAAGGCAGAGGCTTGGGCAGTGAGACGCGATAGAGCACGGTGACGATCACCACCAGGGCCAGACCGAGCACGGGGTAGTAGCCGTACCGCAGCACGCCGAACCAACTGTCGGGTACCCACTCGGCGATCTCGATCGGGCCGAGCGCGATCAGCGGCATCACTCCCAGCGCGATGATCAGCATCACCACGTAGATGCCCAGAGCGAAGAACCGCTGCCGGACGGGATGACGCAATGGTGTCTGGTCATGGGCCTCGACGACGGAGTCGACGAACGCGGAGACCGCCGACGACCCGGCCCACAACGAGACCACGAAGCCGATGGACACGACCTCGCCGCGGGCGTGCTGCACGATGTCGGTGATCGTCGGCGCGATGATCTCGTCCACGACGCTCGGGGAGAAGAAGCTGTTCGCGGCGCTGACCAGCCGGTGCTCGATGACGGGCAGGGTGTCCGGGCCGAACATCGGCGCGATGTAGGCGAGGCTGCCCAGCAATCCGAGCAGCAGCGGTGGCAGCGACAGCACTTGCCAGAACGCGGCCTGCGCCGATTCCGAGAAAATCGAATCGTCCCACGCCTTCGACAGAGTCCGCGTGACGACGTGGCGGATCTGGTGCTTGGAAACCCTGCGTTGGGGCTGGTCGGTCATGACCTTCCCAGCATTGCTGACGGACGGTCGTTCCGCCCAGAACCTCGCCGGGCGGCGCGGCGTTAGGCGTCGACGGGAGCGCCCGCCTCCAGCACCGCCAACAGCTCGACGAGCTTTGCCTCGTGCTTGTTGGCGTGGTGCTGGCAGAACAGCAACTCACCACCGGAGGGCAGCTTGGCCCGGACGCGAGCGGCAGCGCCGCAGCGATCGCAGCGATCAGCCCTGGTGAGTTCCGGACTGGTCAGCGTTGCGGTCATGGCTCCTCCCGTTCTCGCGTTCGCGGTGGGCCGCTTTCGCGTCTCTCTAACTGTGACAGACACTTTCCCGTTCGGCTTTGTTCCAACGCCCGTTACGGGTGTGTCGTGTCTCACGTTTTGCATCGCCCGTGATGGACGGATGGTTACCCACATGACGGCGTTGTTACATCTGTGTTCTCCAGCCGATTGGGAACGGGCGCAGTCGCGCGGCGAGCACCGTCCTGACTCGTTGCGCGACGTCGGTTTCATACACCTGTCGACACCCGAACAAGTGCACCTGCCGGCGAACCGGCTCTACGCCGGCCGCACCGACCTCCTGCTGCTGCACATCGACCCAGGATTGGCCGAGGCGCCGCTGTGCTGGGAACCAGGCGGTCCAACGGATCCGGCGTCGATGTTGTTCCCGCATCTGTACGGCCCGCTGCCCGTGAGCGCGGTGATCGCGGTGACGGAGTACCGGCCGGGACCGGACGGACGGTTTCAGCCGCCGGGCGCGTAGGCGTCGGCCTCGATCTCAACGAGCGGACCGGGGGCGATGAGCGCGGGGACCTCCACCGCCCGCGAGCAGCCGACCGCGTCTTCGCAGGGCGAACCTGATGCGGCGGCGAACGGTGCGTATCTTCCCGCACGGCGAACCGGGTCGGCGTGCCACGCAGGGTTCGCTCTCGCGGCGTGGTCTGGGGTTCCTACACTGACCCCTCGTGGGAATCCTGTTGGGCTTCGCGCCGTGGATCGTCTACTGGGTACTCGTCGGCAATGTCCCGTTCACCGCTGCGGTGTTGGTGGCCCTCGGCGTAGCGGTGCTGTCGTTCGTCATCGGTCGGGTGAGAGGCGTGCCCGGACGGACGCTGGAAATCGGCGCTCTAGCAACGTTTTTGGTGCTGACTGTGCTGACGTTCACGCTGAGCCAGGCGTTCATGGAGAAGTGGATGCAGCCGCTGAGCAACGCTGGCATCTTTCTGGTCGCTCTGACCGGTGTGCTGGTGGGAAAGCCGTTCGTGCGTGAGTTCGCCGAAGTGGACCAACCGCCCGAGGTGGCCGAGAGCGAGGTCTTCCGCCGGATAACGAACACGCTGACGTGGATCTGGGTGGCCGCGTTCGCCGGCATGGCCGTGTCGTCGGCGATCCCGCCGATCGTGTACGGCGACGCGACGATTCTCGACACGAAGACGCCCCTGTCGTTCGTGTGCTACTGGGTGATCCCGTTCTCGCTACTGGGTTTGGCGGCTCTGGCTTCGCGGGTGCTGCCCGAGAAGATGGCGCCCAACCCGGAGGATGTCGTGCGAAGCACGACCTTTGTGGCATACGGCGAAGCGACGATCGACGAGTTGTACTATCTCGCTAACGAGCACGCCAAACGCGAAGTCGGCGCCGGGAAGGAACCGTACGAGGTGAAGGTGGGCGGCAAGGGAACTCCGTTGGTGGGCGACGAGGACCGCAACTCGTGGCCGTCGACGTACAAGGTGCGTAACCGGAGGTAGCCGCACTTGCGGGAATCGCTTTTCGGACCGGACGAAGGGAAAAAGATGGGTGCGACCAATGTGAACGTGACTCGCGACGAGGAGGGGAACGTCGTCGCTCACTGGGTCGGCACTGTGACCTTTCATCCAAGCGTCTACGGCGACCACGACTCGTACCATTCGCTGATCAACGACTGCGTGGAGAACTTCAAGGCGGAATTGCAGGCGGAGATCTACAAGAACTTCACGACATAAGACGTTGCGCCAGCCCAGGGCTGGATCATTCCCGAGCTGCGGTTCCCGGCCGATGAGGTGGTGGGCCACGAAACCCAAGCAATCCGGTGGCTGTGCGGGACAGCCGGAGTGGTGATCATGACTGCTGCAGCCGACACCCCGCAATTAGCGATCACGGTTTCGGCGCCCAGGCGTGTGCTAGACGCACACCGCACTCGCCGATGTGCAGGCTCGCCATGGCTTCTAACGCAATTTGGATTGATGAGAAGCGCCCGCTGAGAGCCTTTCGCACAGCTAGACGCGGATCTGTTTGCTCCCTTGGCATTTCGGGCTCGGGCGATAAGTCCACCGCTGTTCAGCAGCGTTAGTCGTGAGTTTCCGTCAGTCCAGGTAGTCGCGCAGCACCTGAGAACGGCTGGGGTGCCGCAACTTTGACATCGTCTTGGATTCGATCTGACGTATCCGCTCGCGGGTGACGCCGTATACCTGGCCGATCTCGTCCAGCGTGCGGGGCTGCCCGTCGGTGAGCCCGAACCGCAGCCGCACCACGCCGGCTTCGCGTTCTGACAGCGTCTCCAGCACCGACTGCAGCTGGTCCTGAAGCAGCGTGAACGAGACCGCGTCGACGGCCACGACGGCCTCGGAGTCCTCGATGAAATCGCCGAGCTGGCTGTCGCCCTCGTCGCCGATGGTCTGGTCCAGCGAGATCGGCTCACGCGCGTATTGCTGGATCTCCAGCACCTTTTCCGGCGTGATGTCCATTTCCTTGGCGAGCTCTTCCGGCGAGGGCTCGCGCCCCAAGTCCTGCAACAGTTCTCGCTGAATTCGGCCGTGCTTGTTGATTACCTCGACCATGTGCACCGGGATGCGGATGGTGCGGGCCTGGTCGGCCATCGCGCGGGTGATCGCCTGCCTGATCCACCAGGTTGCGTACGTGGAGAACTTGTAACCCTTTGTGTAGTCGAACTTTTCGACCGCTCGGATCAAACCGAGGTTGCCCTCCTGGATCAGGTCCAGGAACGCCATGCCGCGTCCGGTATAGCGCTTGGCCAGCGACACCACCAGCCGCAGGTTCGCCTCCAACAGGTGGTTCTTAGCGCGCTCGCCGTCCCGGGAGATCCAACCGAGGTCGCGGACCATGTCCCGGACGAGCTTCTCCTCGCCCTCGTCGGCGGCGCGCAGCCGCTCGGCGGCGTAGAGGCCGGCCTCGATCCGCTTGGCGAGCTCCACCTCCTGCTCGGCGTTGAGCAGCGGGACCTTGCCGATCTGCTTGAGGTACGCCCGGACGGAGTCGGCGGAGGCGGTCAGCTCGGCGTCCCGGCG
>JBAPQQ010000655.1:0-3117 GCA_049280695.1 Mycobacterium sp. | reverse complement strand
CGTCCCGGTGCGGCTGCACGCGCGCTCCTGGCACCGCCATCCGGAGCCGTCGCCGGACGCCACCGCGCTGATCGTGTACACCTCCGGCACCACCGGGCCGCCGAAAGGCGTGGTGCTGAGCCGCCGGGCGATCGCCGCCGACCTCGACGCGCTGGCCGATGCGTGGCAGTGGACGCCGGAGGACACGCTGGTGCACGGCCTGCCGTTGTTCCACGTCCACGGTCTGGTCCTCGGGCTGCTCGGCTCGCTGCGGGTTGGCAACCGGTTCGTCCACACCGGCAAACCGACGCCCGAGGCATATGCAGAGGCGGGCGGCACGCTGTACTTCGGGGTGCCGACCGTGTGGTCGCGGGTGGTGGCCAACCCCGCGGCCGCCGAGGCGCTGCGCCCTGCACGATTGCTGGTATCGGGCAGTGCGCCGCTGCCCGTCCCGGTGTTCGAGCGTCTGGCCGAACTGACCGGGCACGAGGCGGTGGAGCGCTACGGCACCAGCGAGTCGCTGATCACGGTCAGCACCCGCGCCGACGGCGAGCGCCGCCCGGGATGGGTGGGGCTGCCGCTGGCCGGAATCGCGACGCGGCTCGTGGACGACGACGAGCGCCCGGTCGCCCACGACGGCGAGACGGTGGCCGGCCTTCAGGTGCGCGGGCCGACGATGTTCGACGGCTATCTGGGGCGGCCGGATGCGACGGCGGCGGCGTTCACCGACGACGGGTGGTACCGCACCGGCGACGTCGCGGTGATCGACACCGGCGGGATGCACCGGATCGTCGGCCGCGAGTCCACCGACCTGATCAAATCCGGCGGATACCGCGTCGGCGCCGGAGAGGTGGAGACCGCACTGCTGGGCCATCCCGACGTGGCCGAGGCGGCGGTGATCGGGCTGCCCGACGACGACCTGGGCCAGCGCATCGTCGCGTTCGTGGTGGGCAACGTCGCGCCTGCGACCCTGATCGACTATGTGGCACAAAGCCTTTCGGTGCACAAGCGGCCCCGAGAAGTACGGGTGGTCGACGCGCTGCCCCGCAACGCGCTGGGCAAGGTACTCAAGAAGGAGCTCGCGACATGGGGCTGAGGTTCGACGACATCTGCATCGACGCGGCAGACCCGACTACGTTGGCGCAGTGGTGGTCTCAGGTGCTGGGCTGGCCTCAGGACGTCGACGAGGACGGGGATGTCAGGCTCACACCCCCGGCAGGAGCGGGCCCGAACTGGTTGTTCCTGCATGTCGACGACCACCGAATCGTCAAGAACCGCATCCACTTCGACTTCCGGCCTGACGATCAGCGCGCCGAAGTTCGGCGTCTCGTCGAGATGGGCGCACGGCACGCCGACATCGGGCAGGGCGAGCAGAGCTGGGTGGTGCTGGCCGATCCGGAGGGCAACGAATTCTGCGTGCTTTCCGAGGGTTGACCTTTCTGCCGCGAGCGTGGCCGGTGTGTTGCCGGCACGACACGCACGTTCGCGCGTGGTTAGTTGGCGTGCAGGGCTTCGTTCAGTGCGATCCCCTGCCCGTCACGCGACACCACCTCTACCGCGCCGGTCAACGAATTGCGCCGGAACAGAAGGTTGTTCGCGCCCGACAGGTCTCGCGCTCTGACCGTCGTGCCGTCCGGCGTCTGGATTTTCGTGCCGGCCGTCACGTAGAGCCCGGCCTCGACCACGCAGTCGTCGCCAAGCGAGATTCCCAGACCCGCGTTTGCGCCGAGCAGACATCGGCGGCCGATCGAAATCACCTGCGTGCCACCGCCGGACAGCGTGCCCATGATGGACGCGCCGCCGCCGACGTCGGATCCGTCGCCGACCACGACGCCCGCAGAGATGCGGCCCTCGACCATCGACGCGCCCAGGGTGCCGGCATTGAAGTTGACGAAGCCCTCGTGCATCACCGTGGTGCCGCCGGCCAGATGTGCACCCAGGCGCACCCGGTCGGCGTCGGCGATCCGCACACCGGTGGGTATCACGTAGTCGACCATCCGCGGGAACTTGTCGACGCCGTAGACGGTCACCGGGCCGCGCCTGCGCAGCCGGGCGCGTACCGACTCGAAGCCCTCGACCAGGCAGGGTCCGTAGTTGGTCCACACCACGTTCGTCAGCACCCCGAAGATGCCGTCGAGGTTGGCGCCGTGCGGTTCGATCAGGCGGTGCGAGAGCAGATGCAGCCGCAGATACGCGTCGTAGGTGTCGGCGGGCTCGTCGCCCAGCGTGCCGATCACCGTGCGCACCAACACGGTTTCGACGCCGCGGTCGTCGTCGCGCCCGGCCAGCGCGGCGAAGTCGTCGGGTACTTCGGCCACCGACAGCCGCACCGTGCCGCTCGGACCGTAGGAGCCGAGTTCTGGTTCGGGAAACCAGGTATCGAGCACCGTCCCGTCGGCGGCGACGGTTGCCAGCCCGATGCCCGCTGCAGAAGTCACGGGGCTAGAGGGTAGTCGACTAACGTTGACGCTCGTGGCTCGGTCTTCGGCTCTTCGCGAGAGCGGCTCGTCGCTGGATCTGCGAGGCGACCCGGTTGCGCTGACCGCCGCGCTGGTCGACATTCCCAGCGAGTCGCGGGACGAGGCCCGTATCGCCGACGCGGTCGAGGTATCGCTGCGTGAGCAGACCCGCGGATTCGAGATCGTTCGCAACGGCAACGCGGTTCTGGCCCGCACCAAGCTGGGCCGGCCGACGCGGGTGCTGCTGGCCGGGCACCTCGACACCGTGCCGATCGCCGGCAACGTGCCGTCGCACCGCGACGGCGGCGAGCTGCACGGCTGCGGCACGGTCGACATGAAGTCGGGCGACGCGGTGTTTCTGCATCTGGCCGCCACACTCGACGAGCCGGGCCGCGACCTGACGCTGGTCTTCTACGACTGCGAGGAAATCGAAGCAGGCGCAAACGGTTTGGGCCGCATCGAGCAAGAGCTGCCGGACTGGCTGGATGCCGACGTCGCGATCCTCGGCGAACCGTCCGGCGGCTACATCGAAGCGGGCTGTCAGGGCACGCTGCGCGTTGTCATCACCGCCGAGGGCACCCGCGCCCACTCGGCGCGACCGTGGATGGGCGACAACGCTATTCACAAGCTCGGTGCTGTGCTGGACCGGCTGGCCGGCTACCGGGCCCGCCACGTGGAC
>JBAPQQ010000654.1:0-1593 GCA_049280695.1 Mycobacterium sp. | reverse complement strand
GCCCACAGCCGTCCGAGCCCACGTCGGCGCCAGCGCCGCCGACCAGCACGCAGCAGCCGGTCACATTCACCTTGCCGCCGCTGCAGTCGATCCCCGGGCTGTTGAACCTGCAGGGCAGCCGATAGCTGCATGCCCGGGACGATCGTCGCGTTGCGGTCTGTCGACTTTCAGAATCCGGTACCTCCGGTACGCATAACCGGTCATCCGGGTGGGTAGGAGACGAGGGAACCGACGGCAGGCCGTCGGTCGGCGGGAGGAGGTTCGGATGCCACAAATCGAGCTGCACCACGACGGATACCCGAGGTATCGCCGGATGGTCCGCTTCGACTGGTCGGATACGGCGCTGCACTGGGTTCCGGACGACCCGTTCGCAACACACATGATGAACGTCTTGCATCTGCTGCTGCCGGAGGGAGAGCGCCACTTCATCAAGGCCGTCCTCGAGGCGTCGTCGTTGGTCGACGATCCGGAGTTGGAGGCGGCGATCAAGCCGTTCATTCAGCAGGAGTCCTGGCACGCCTGGGCGCACCAGGTGGTGCTGGACCATCTGGCCGAGCAGGGCATCGACACCATGCCCTACACAGATCGGCTCGGGCGCTCGTTGTCGTGGATCCTGGGTGATGCCCCGAGATTCTTTCCGCCGCCGCTGAAGCGGTGGTGGCTGTATCGGCGCCTGGCCGACGTGGCCGCGCTGGAACATTTCACCGCGGTGCTGGGTCAGTGGGTGCTGCAGAACCGGGGCCTGGATTACGCCGGCACCGACCCGGTCATGCTCGACCTGCTGCGCTGGCATGGCGCCGAGGAGGTCGAGCACCGCTCATTGGTGTTCGACGTCTACCAGAACGTCTGCGGAAGCTACTGGGTCAGAGCGGCGTCGATGCTGATGACGGCGCCGCTGTTCGTCGGTTGGTGGATTGCCGGTGCCCGTTATCTGATGGCCCAGGACCCGACCATCGACACCAAGTGGCGCTGGCGGGACTGGCGGCGGGCGGCACGGCAGTATCGGTTGCCGGGCCCATGGAACTTTATGTTCACGGTGCCCATCCGGTATATGCGGCCCGGTCATCATCCCGACCACGAGGCGTCCACGCAGATGGCGATGGACTACCTGGAGCACTCGCCGGCCGCGCAGGCCGCACGCGAGCGAGCACATCGTCAGTCAGCCGGGGTATAGAAACACGAGGGAAGTGGAGCTCACATGAAGGTATCGGTGGACTTCGACACCTGCGACGGGAACGCCGTCTGCATGAGCATCTGCCATGAGGTCTTCGAAGTCGACGACGACGGCATTCTTCACCTGCTCCAAGAGCATCCGGGCGAGGAATTTCGGGACAAGATGAAGGGCGCCGAGCGGTCCTGCCCTACCCAGGCGATCACGGTGCAGGACTGAACCGATGGATCAGCAACTCAAGCAGGTGCTCGTCGTCGGTGCCGGCGTGGCGGGCACACGGGCGGCGGAGGCGCTGCGGGAAAAGGGCTACGACGGTGCGCTCACGATCGTGGGTGCTGAGCGGCATGCCCCCTACCACCGACCCCCCCTGTCCAAGAAGCTGCTCACCGGCCAGGTGCACAGGGCGGGCATCGATCTCGCGC
>JBAPQQ010000653.1:0-3442 GCA_049280695.1 Mycobacterium sp. | reverse complement strand
ACATTGATCATCACCCGCCCCGGCGCCCACCGATCCACCACCTCGGCCGGGCACGGCTCGGCGCCCACCACCAACGCCACCGAATCCAAACCCTCAGCGGCTAACACGCCCGCTGCCGAAGCGGTCTGGCTCACCACACTGACCTGCTCGCGAACCAGCAACGCGTGGAAGTCCTCCGGGGAGCGGGCCACCTCTTCGGCCACGACCACCAGTCGCCCCCCACCCAACAAGGCGCCGAAGATCTCCTGGACCGAGGCGTCAAACGCCAACGAATGCCACTGCGACCACACCCCCGCCGCCGGCAACGGTGCATGCAGCGACGCCATCAGCTGGGTCACGTTGCGGTGCGCGACCGCCACCCCCTTCGGGACGCCGGTGGTGCCCGAGGTGTAAATCAAGTAAGCGATGTCATCCGGCGCGGGCGCCGCCAAACCGGTCCTGGGTTGGCCATCGATGGCGTCGTCATCGATATCGACGACCAGCAGGTCATCGCCGGCCAGCCGCTCCGACAACGCTGCGGTGGTGACCATCGCGACCGGCTCGGCATCATTGAGCATGAACTCGATCCGCGCGTCGGGGTGCGCCGGGTCGATCGGCACGTAAGCCGCCCCGGTCTTGAGCACCCCCAGCATCGCGACGACCGCATCAGCCGACCGCGGCACCAGCAGCGCCACCCGCTCGCCGCTACCCACGCCATGGGCAATCAGCAAGTGCGCCAACCGATTCGACGCCTCATCCAACTCCTGATACGTCCACGAGCGGTCCTCGAAGGTCAGTGCTAGCGCCTCCGGGGCGCGGGCGACGTGCGCGGCGAACACTTCGGGAATCGACGTCCCGGTCGCCGGCTGACACAGCACCGCCTGATTGCCCCACCCCGCCAGGACGACGTGCTCACCCTCATCGAGCAGATCCACCGATGACAACCGCCGGGACGGGTCCTCAGTCACTGCCAGTAACACACGCTCGAAGCGCTCGATCAACGCCTCGATGCTGGCCGCGTCGAACACGTCGGTGCGATACTCCACCGCGCCGAAAATTCCGCCGAGCTCACCAGCCTCGGTCCAGCGTTCGGCCAGGAAGAACGTCAGATCCATGCGGGCCGTGCGGGTGTCGGCCGGCAGTGGGGTGACCCGCACATCGCCCAAACTCCGCTCGACGGGATCCTCGTTCTGCCAGTTCTGCCAAGCCAGCGTCACCTGCACCAGCGGGTGATGAGTCAGGCTGCGGGTCGGGTTGAGGCGCTCCACCAACACCTCGAACGGCGCATCCTGATGCTCGAAGGCGGCCAGGCTGCGCGCCCGCACCCGGCCCAGCAACCCGGCGACGCTGGGATCGCCGGCCAGGTCGACCCGCAACACCAACGCGTTGACGAAGAAACCCACCAACTCATCGAGCGCGGGGTCGCGACGCCCGGCGATCGGGAACGCCACCGCCACGTCGTCGCTGGCGCTCAGCTTGGACAACAGCACCGCCAAGGCGCTCTGCATCACCATGAAAGTGGTCGCGTTGTGCTCGCGAGCCACCTCGACAATCCGCTGCTGCAACTCGGCGGGCCAATCCACCGTCACCCGGGCCCCGCGGTAATCAGCTACCGGCGGATAGGGCCGATCCGTGGGCAACACCAGCCGTTCGGGCACCCCGGCCAGGGCCTGCTCCCAGTAGGCCAGCTGTGTCCCGATACGACTGTGGGGATCGTCGAGATCGCCCAGCTGCTCACGCTGCCACAGCGTGTAATCGACATACTGCACCGGCAACGGCGCCCACCCGGGCGCCCGCTCCGCGCACCGGGCGGCATAGGCCACAGCCAAGTCACGTACCAGCGGGTTGATCGACCAGCCATCGGCGGCGATGTGATGCGCCACCGCCACCAACACATGCTCATCGCCGCTGATGCGGAAAAGCCGTGCCCGCAACGGAATCTCGTGTGCCAGGTCGAACGTGTCACGCACCGCACTGTCGATGGCCTCACCCAATTGGCTTTCCGGCCAGCCGCCGGCATCGATGACCTGCCAGCCGAAGTCGGCCCGCTCGATCGGCACCACCACCTGCCGGGGAATCCCATCGTCGGCTGTAAACAGGGTGCGCAGGCTCTCGTGGCGGCTTACCACATCGGTCAGTGCCGCACCCAGGGCATGGGCGTCCAGGTTCCCGCTCAGCCGCAAAGCGGTCGAAATGTTGTAAACCGGTGAGGGCCCCTGCAACTGGTCGACAAACCACAGCCGGTTTTGCGCGAACGACAACGGCACCACCGCCGGGCGCTCGACAGCCACCAATGGCGCAAGCCCGCCCCCGTCCCCACCGATACGTGGCGCCAACTGAGAAACAGTGGGCGCCTCGAACAAGGTGCGCACCGCCAGGCCGGCATCCAGGCCGGTGTTGACCGCGGCGACCAGGCGCATCGCTGAGAGCGAATCCCCACCCAGCTCGAAGAACGAGTCGTCGACCCCGACCCGCTCCAGCCCCAACACCTGTGCGTAGATGCCGGCCAGGACCTCCTCGATAGCGTTGGTCGGAGCGCGATACCCACCGCGGGTGTCGTGGTATTCCGGTGCGGGCAGGGCGCGGGTGTCGAGTTTCCCGTTGACCGTCAACGGCAACGCCTCGAGCGCCACCACCGCCGCGGGCACCATATAGCCCGGCAGCCGCTCAGCCAGCACCGCGCGTATCCCGGCCGGGTCTGCCGTCCCGGTGACATAGCCGACCAGGCGCTTGTCGCCAGGGCGGTCCTCGCGGGTGATCACCACCGCCTGATCCACCCCATCGAGGGCATTCAGCGCCGCCTGCACCTCGCCCAGCTCAATGCGATGCCCGCGGATCTTGACCTGCTCATCGGCACGCCCGAGGTACTGCAGTTGGCCGTCGGCACCCCAGGACACCAAGTCTCCGGTGCGATACATCCTCGCCCCCGGCGCTCCAAACGGGCACGCCACAAACCGCGACCCCGTCAACGAAGCCCGGCCCACATACCCATAGGCCAGACCCGCGCCGGCCACATACAACTCCCCAACCACTCCGACGGGCACCGCGTGCAATGACCCGTCCAGCACAAAGAAGCCCAAATGCGCTAACGGCAACCCGATCGGGCTGACCCTGCTGCCGGCATCGGCATCGACGATCTCGCGCACCGAGGCATGCACGGTGGTCTCGGTGATGCCATACATATTGAGCAGCCGAGGCAACCCCGGATGGCGGTCCAGCCACGCCTCAAGACGCTGAAGTTCCAGCGCCTCCCCGCCGAACACCACCGTCTGCAACGTGAGTTGACCTGCCCGATCGGGGGCCAGCCCGTCAGCGGCCTGCAGGGCATAAAACGCCGACGGGGTCTGGCTCAACACACTGACCCGCTCGGCGACCAGCACGGCGTGCAGCTCTTCGGGCGAGCGGACCACCGCATCGGGCACCACCACCAGCCGGCCCCCGCCCAGCAGCGCACCGAAGATCT
>JBAPQQ010000652.1:0-1685 GCA_049280695.1 Mycobacterium sp. | reverse complement strand
CCGCCCAGGGCCTGTGGGTGCGCGGCGCCAGCCTGACGATGCTGCACCAGCCCACACCGCGCACCGACCTCGTGTCGTGGGCACAGGACACCACGACCGTCATCGACATGATCGAGGCCAAGGCCGTCGTCGTGTCGGATCCGTTCATGGCCGCGGTCCCTGTGCTCGAAGAACGCGGCGTCACCGTTCTGTCTGTCGAAGACCTGCTGGCCGCCGACCCGATCGATCCCGTGGAGACCGGCGAGGACGACGTCGCGCTGATGCAGTTGACGTCGGGCTCCACCGGGTCCCCCAAGGCCGTGGTGATCACCCACCGCAACGTCTACTCCAACGCGGAGGCCATGTTCATCGGCGCCGAGTACGACGTCGACCGGGACGTGATGGTCAGCTGGCTGCCCTGCTTCCACGACATGGGCATGATCGGCTTCTTAACGGTGCCGATGTACTTCGGCGCCGAGTTGGTCAAGGTCACCCCGATGGACTTCCTGCGCGACACGCTGCTGTGGGCCAAGCTCATCGACAAGTACAAGGGCACGATGACCGCCGCGCCTAACTTCGCCTACGCGCTCTTCGGGAAGCGGCTGCGCCGGCAGGCCAAGCCCGGCGAGTTCGACCTGTCCACGCTGCGGTTTGCACTGTCGGGCGCCGAGCCGGTGGAACCGGCCGACGTCGAGGATCTCGTCGATGCGGGCAAGCCGTTCGGGCTGCGGCCGGAGGCGATCCTGCCGGCCTACGGCATGGCCGAGACCACGCTGGCGGTGTCGTTCTCCGAATGCGGCGCCGGACTGGTGGTCGACGAGGTCGACGCCGACCTGCTCGCCGCGCTGCGCCGGGCGGTCCCGGCCAGCAAGGGCAACACGCGCCGGCTCGCGTCGCTGGGCCCCCTCCTCAAAGACCTGGAGGCGCGCATCGTCGACGAGGACGGCAATGTGCTGCCCACCCGGGGCGTCGGCATCATCGAACTGCGCGGGGAGGCGCTGACCCCCGGCTACGTCACGATGGGCGGTTTCGTCCCGGCGCAAGACGAGAACGGCTGGTACGACACCGGTGACCTCGGCTACCTGATGGAGAACGGTCACGTCGTGGTGTGCGGCCGGGTCAAGGACGTCATCATCATGGCCGGGCGCAACGTCTACCCGACTGACATCGAGCGGGCGGCCGGCCGCGTCGACGGCGTCCGCCCGGGCTGCGCGGTCGCGGTGCGCCTGGACGCCGGCCATTCCCGGGAGTCCTTCGCGGTGGCCGTCGAGAGCAACGCCTGGGAGGATATGGCCGAGGTGCGCCGCATCGAGCACCAGGTCGCCCACGAGATCGTCACGGAGGTCGACGTCCGGCCCCGCAACGTCGTCGTCCTCGGCCCCGGCACCATCCCCAAGACGCCGTCGGGCAAGCTGCGCCGCGCCAACTCCGTCACGCTCGTCAGCTAGCTGCCGCCCCGCAGCGGCTGGCATTTCGCGCACCCACCTCAACCGCTATAGGCGCCCGCACGTTCGGACCGGCGGCCAGAAGGCCTCCAAGAATCCGTTGAGAATCCGTATAGCGGCAGGCCGGACCCTTTCTGCAGAACAGCCAGAAAGGAACCGGCACCGTGATCACCAAGATCTCCAGCGGCTTCACCCACGCGGCACGTGCCGCAGTCGCGACAACCCTCCTCGCGGCGTCTGTTGCGTTGGCCGGCGCGGCGA
>JBAPQQ010000651.1:0-4697 GCA_049280695.1 Mycobacterium sp. | reverse complement strand
GGGACAGACACACCCAGGTAGCGTCGGTGGTCGGATGGCATCGCCGTGCCGTCCGCCGTGCCGCGGCCATCTCGTCGAAAGGCTCTCGCATGCTCTACAACGATGTCCCCAGCCGGCGCGAACTCGAGTCGCTCGCCGCGGTGGTGGGACCGACCTGCCTGTCCGTCTACACCCCGAACGAGGCCGCCGCCGACGCGCCGGACGCGCACCGGGTCGCGTTCGAGAACCAGACCCGAAAAGCCCTCGAGCACGTCGACGACGCCGCCGAACGGGCGGAATTTGCCGAGGGACTGGCCGACCTGCTGGACGACGAGGAGTTCTGGCGTTATCAGTCCCGCAGCCTCGTGGTGCTGGCCAGCGGCGACCACGTGCACGTGCACCGGGTTGCGAATCACCTCGAGGCGTCCGAGACGGTGGGCGATCGCTACTTCCTCAAGCCACTGCTGCGGGCCGTCACCTTCCCGCAGACCGCTTTCATTCTCGCGCTCTCCGAGGGGGCCGTGCGGCTGGTAGAGATTTCCGCCGAGGGCCCTGCCGAGACGGTCGAGGTCGCAGGCATGCCCGACAGCGCCAGCGATCACGCGGGTAAGTCGTCGCTGAGCGACCGCGCGCCAAGGGGACGCCTGCAAGGCACTGAAGGCCGAAAAGTGTTGGTGCGTCAATACTCCCGCGCGGTCGATCAATCCCTGCGCTCGGTGCTCACCGGCCGCGACGTGCCGCTCATCCTTGCGGCGACCGAGCCAATCGCATCGATCTTCCGCTCCGTCAACAGCTACCCGGGCCTGCTGGCCGAGGGCATCGAGGGCAATCCCGAGGAACGCAGCGACGCCGACCTCGCCGCGACAGCGCGCGGAGTTCTCGACGGGCACTACGCCGAGCAACTCGCCGAAGCCCGGCAGCTGTATCAAGTACGCCGTGGGCAGGGACGCGGGCAGTCCGATCTCGCCGACATCGCGCGGTCGGCCACCTACGGTTTGGTCGACACCCTGTTCGTCGACATCGACAGTTTCACGCCGGGCAACCTCGACCCGCAGAGCGGTGCCATTGAGTACCCGGAAAGCGCGGCTGGCACCGGGTACGACGTGGTGGACGAGATGGCTCGACGGACGCTGCTGCAGGGCGGCCGCATTCTTGCGGTACGCGCCGACGAGGTGCCCGAAGGCGGCAAGGCCGCGGCGATGCTGCGCTACGCCCCGTAGCTGCCGCGCACCGGTGCGTCGTCAACCGGCGCCGGTTTTCGAACCCGTCTCGTGCGAGGATCCTTGGTGTCGACATCTATGAGGGCACGCAATCACGGCTTGTTGCGGCACAGCCCAGCCAGGTCGCACTTCTCGCACTCTGGACACCAGGACCCATGGCGCGGAAGGTCGTTGGACCGCAACGCGTCACCGGCCCCTTTGATCCGCGTCTTCACCTCTGTCAGAAGTGAGGATTCGATTTCCTCGCGGGTGCTCTTGCCCTGCTCGTCGAGGTTCAGCACCTCGATGAGGTCGGCGTCCTCGCCGGTGAGCTCTTCGTAGCCCACGGCATAGACATGCAATTGGTCGCGGGTGACGTCTTCGGCCTGCGCGCGGTCGGTGGACTTGAAGTCGACGATCGAAAGTTCGTCGGTCTCCAGCCGGCGGATCAGGTCGATCCGCCCGTCCACGGTGACGCCGGGCGCAATGTGCACCTGAATCTGCTTCTCGGAGTGCACCGTTCGCGGAATCTCCTCGCCGTGCGTGGCGAAGTACCGCTCGATCGCCGCGACCGCGGACCGCTCCAGCGTCGCCCGCAGTTCGGGGTAGGCGAAAGGTGTATGCAGGTGACGGGCAACGAGATCTTCGGCCGCCGATGCGTCGACGATCTCCCCGTCGACCGCCTTCTTGTGCACCTCGGACAGCGCGTCGTGCAGCCCTTTGCCGTAGCCCAGGGCCTCGTGCAGCGGCGGGTTGAAGCCGTAGAGGAATCGCAGTTTGAAGGAGTAGGGGCATTCGAAGAGGTACTTCAGCTCGGAGAACGAGAAGGTGACTTGCGGAATATCTTGCAGCGCATGGGGTTTGATCCGAGCGGGCAGCGGCTTGGTGCTCGGTTTTGTGGAAACCCAGGTCTGCTCGGCGCAGTGGTCGAACAGTTCCGAGCGGCTGCGGTAGAGCCGGTTGGGCCCCGGCGAGTAGGTCACGGCGAGATACTTCTGGGCCCGCGTGACCGCGACATAGAACAGTCGGGTTTCGTCCTCGACGGTGCCGCGGTAGCGGTCGGCGTCGGCGATCGCCTCTTCCGGGATCACGTGGAAGACGCCGAGCCCGCCTTGGCGCTTGGACGGGATGCAAGCTGGTTTACGACTGGATCGCCGGGGAGGCGGTTTGCCCTTGGCGGCCCGCTTGGGCAGCTTGTCGCCGATGAAGTCCCACAGCCGCAGATAGGTGACCAATGGATGGTCGGCGTCGTCGTCGACCGGAGTGCGCGGCACCTTCACGATGCCCGACTCGATGGCGTCCATCAGCGAGAAGTCGCTGACCGTCCACGGAAAAAGATGTCCTTCGTGGTATCCGGAGCCGGCCAGGTAGTAGGGCGTCGCGGACAGGTCGTAAATCTGTTTGACGCCAACGTGTTTCGCGACCGCCTGCAGGCCCTTGAACCACACCCGCGCCTGCTCGTTGGCGTCCTTCTCCTCGGCGCTCAACTTGTCCCCCGAGGTGACCGGCCGGTCGGAGTAGCAGTGATGCGCCTCGTCGTTGAACACCACGACCTGCTGCTTGTCCTTGCCCGTTGCGCCCAGGTTGCGCAGCACCCGGGCCACCATCGCCTGCGGGGTCTCCTTGAACGGGTCGTCGGCGCGGTCGCCCTTCAGCAGCAGGCGCGTGTTGCGCGCGACGTTGCGGATCTCCTTGGCGTCCTTGAGCTGGAAGGCGTGGAAGTTCGTGATGACGATGCGGGCCTGCTCCAGACCGCCCTTGAGGTCGGCGGGAATGAGGTCGCGCAGTGCGTAGTAGTTGTGCCAGGGTCCTCGGGCAGCAGCACGCGTAGCCGGTCGCGGATGGTGATGCCCGGCGTGACGACCAGGAACCGGTTGGAAAACCGGACGTCCCGCGGTGTCTGCGCCTTGTTCAACGTCTGCCAGGCGATCAACATTGCCATCACCACGGTCTTGCCCGCGCCGGTGGCCATCTTCAACGCCGCCCTGGGCAGCCCGCTGTTGTGGGCGTCGTTGTGCGGTTCGAGTCGCTGGCGCCAGTCGGTAACACGTTTGCGTCCTGCAACCTCGGTGAGGAAGATCGCCGTCTCGGCGGCCTCGCGCTGACAGAACAGCACCCTGTTCTCCCGGTCCGGGTCGGCCCAGTGCTGCAGCAGTTTGCGGCTGATCGGAGTGACACCCGGGTACTCGCCGCCGCGGCGCCACTTGTCGACGTCGCGGCGCAGATCGTTGATCAGGCTGTTGCGCTCACGCCGCTCGTGGCTGTCGAAGTCGAACTCCGCCTGGCCGGCGTCCTTGCCCTTCTTGGCGATGGCGATCGGGATGAACGACTCGCTGGGGCGGCGGCGGTCGCGGATCTCGCCGGTCGGGCCCTTGGGGCCGATCTCGTAATAGCGGTCGGGCTGCGCGTAGGGCGAATTGAGGATCGGGTTATCGATCGCGTGACTCACCCGTGCGCCACCCCTCGCGTGCAAACACCCCGACGCCCCTCGCCATGGGCTCAGCACCGATATTAGGCACCGGGTGCGCAAGGCGTCCGCGATATAGCTGGGACGGCCGGTTTGCTGCTTCGGCAAATCTCTTTATCGCGGGGTGGTCTTTCCGCCGATTTGCGCCTGGTGAAAGGCGGTAGGCCCGCCAACGACGTCGATAATCCGCTATTTCAAGCTGTCGATCCGAGTGTGCAGCATCGACGCGAGAAGCGCGGTCTGCCGGTCATCGAAACCGATCTCACCGCAGCGGTCCGGCCAGGCTTGTGCGGCGTCGACGATCGCGTCGATCGCCCTTGCCGTGGCGCGAGCACGAACACCGAGGTGTTCGCCGGCATCGACGAAGTCGGCGCGCGTGAGCCGATTCGCCCGACCGTAAAGGTTGAGCGCCATGGGATCCCGCCAGCGCAGGTAGGGCTGGGTAGAGAGCAGATCGTAGGCGGGAGTGGGTTGCCATACCCCGCTGGGGTTGTAGATCGACAGATTCTTGCCGTGCAGGTCGCCGTTGCCGATAAGCCAGGAGAACACAACGATTTTGAGCAACTCGAGGACCGCGGCCACCGTGGAGCCACCGCCGCGCCCGCATGCGTCGGCAAGGGCGGTGATGGCGGTCTCGGCGTTGATGCGGTACTTCGACGCGGGGTAGATGCCCGCAACCTGGCACGCGTCTTCCTGCGCGATGCGCATCGCGCCGTCACGATCGAACCGGGACACCAATAGGGCGCTGCGCCCCTCGGCGTCATGGAGCAGCGATGTCGTGGCGACCCGCAACCCACATGCGGCGGCCATCGTCATGAAGAAGTGCTCGTTCTCGACCAGCAACGGGTATTGCACAGGGTTCAGCTTGAGGATCGCCGGCCCGGATCGGGTCTGAGTGGGCACCGACAGCATCGCCGCGCTGACCTTCGGCTGAACTCCCGCCAGACCCACGGGGTCCGCCGCTACCGAGTCGGTCAACTTGGCGTAGACCGCACGGAATTCGGTGTCACGCTCGGGCTCGAACATCGGTAGCGGACGAGCCGGATCGATCC
>JBAPQQ010000650.1:0-3149 GCA_049280695.1 Mycobacterium sp. | reverse complement strand
GTTCCGCGCCGCCGGCGCCGAGTACTACAACCCCGACGAGGCCGCGACGGCCTTGATCGCCGCGAATCCGGGCCTCGAGCAGCGAACGGCCAACGCCGCCGCATGGCATCAGGGCCGGCGGATGCTGCAGCGAGCCATCGGCGAACGGCTCGACTTCGCGTTCGAGACCACGCTCGGCGGCGCCACCATCGCCCGTCTGCTCGCTGACGCGGCGGCACAGGGCATCGAGGTGCGGATCTTCTACGTCGGCCTGGCCAGCCCGGAAGCACACATCGCGCGCGTGCGGCACCGGGTGCGGGCCGGCGGTCACGACATCCCCGACGCCACGATCCGCCGCCGCTGGCGACACAGCCGGCAGAACCTGATCCAGCTGCTGCCGGCGCTCACCGAACTGCGGGTGTACGACAACTCCGAGGATGCCGACCCGGCCAGCGGCCATGCACCGCAGCCGGAACTGGTGCTGCACATCCAGCGCGGGCGGATCGTCGGGCCGGACGACCTGTCGTCGACGCCTGGCTGGGCGAAACCCATTGTGGCGGCGGCACTCTCCACCTGACCCCGCCGACTGGGTCAGCGCGTGCCGAGCGGGTCGATGGTCCAGGCGATGTAGATCACCGCAGCGCAGACCACCGCCATGGTGGCGAAGTCGGTCGTCCGGCGGCGGACGACGAGCAGGCCGGCCTGTTTGTCCGACAGCACGAGCCGCAGCACCGCCGCCACCGCCACGCCGATGCCGATCAGCAGCGACCCGCGACGCCAGAAGTTGGTAACCACAAGGCCGAAGGCGACGACGAAGATGCCGAACACCGCCAGGATCGGCCACTGTGTGCGAACCACCCGCCGCACGGTGTCGCGAACGTTCACGAGCTTTCAGCGCGCTCGACGACATTCGTCAACAGGAACGCCCGCGTCAACGGGCCGACCCCACCAGGGTTCGGCGACACGTGCCCTGCGACCTCCCACACATCGGGATGCACATCACCAACCAGCTTGCCGTCCACCCGCGACACGCCGACGTCGACGACCGCGGCGCCCGGCTTGATCATGTCGGCGGTCACCATGTGCGGCACGCCCACCGCTGCCACCACGATGTCCGCTTCGCGGGTCAGCGACGGCAGATGCCGAGTGGCGGTGTGGCACAAGGTGACTGTGGCGTTCTCCGAGCGGCGGGTGAGCAGCAACCCCAGCGGCCGGCCGACGGTGACCCCGCGGCCGATGACCACGACGTGCGCCCCGGCGATCTCGACCTCGTAGCGGCGCAGCAGGTGCACGATGCCCCGCGGCGTGCACGGCAGCGGCGCCGCCTTGCCCAGCACCAGCCGGCCCAGGTTCATCGGATGCAGACCGTCGGCGTCCTTGTCCGGGTCGATGCGCTCGAGTGCGGCGTTCTCGTCCAGGTGCTTGGGCAGCGGCAACTGCACGATGTAGCCGATGCACTCCGGGTTCTCGTTGAGTTCGTCGATCGTCTCGTCGAGCTTGGCCTGGCTGATGTCGGCCGGCAGGTCGCGCCGGATCGACGTGATGCCCACCTTCGCGCAGTCGGCGTGCTTGCCGCGCACGTATGCCTGCGACCCGGGATCGTCGCCGACCAGGATCGTGCCGAGGCCCGGCGTGCGCCCAGCGGCCGTCAGCTTCTGCACACGCTGCGTCAAGTCGGCCAGTATCTCGTCGCGGGTGGCCTTGCCGTCGAGCACCGTCGCCGTCACGAACGCCAGTCTGACATGCGTATGGCAGGCTCTCGATTG
Organism: Mycobacterium sp.; assembly: GCA_049280695.1. Lineage (GTDB taxonomy): Bacteria > Actinomycetota > Actinomycetes > Mycobacteriales > Mycobacteriaceae > Mycobacterium. The sequence continues at coordinate 1,404 of JBAPQQ010000650.1, read as the reverse complement.
TGAACGCCGTGCCCGACGTGTTCTCCCCGGCCGATCTGGGCCCCGTCACGCTGCGCAACCGGATCATCAAGGCGGCGACGTTCGAGGCCGCCACCCCCGACGCGCTGGTGACCGACGACCTGATCGAATACCACCGCAAACCCGCAGCCGGCGGCGTCGGGATGACGACGGTGGCCTACTGCGCCGTCACACCGGGCGGCCGCACCGAACGCCGGCAGCTCTGGATGCGGCCCGAGGCGCTGCCGGGCCTGCGTCGCCTCGCCGAAGCGGTGCATGCCGAGGGCGCCGCGATCAGCGCGCAGATCGGCCACGCCGGGCCCGTCGCAGACGCGCGCTCCAACAAGGCCACAGCGCTGGCCCCGGTCCGGTTCTTCAACCCGACGTCGATGAGGTTCGCCAGGAAGGCCACCCGCGACGACATCGGCGACGTGATCGCAGCGCATGCCGACGCAGCGAGGCTGGCGATCGACGCCGGCTTCGACGCCGTCGAAATCCATTTGGGCCACGGCTACTTCTGCAGTTCGTTTCTCAGCCCGCTGATCAACCGCCGCGACGACGAGTTCGGCGGGTCGTTGGAGAACCGCGCGAAGGTGGCCCGCGGGGTGGTGCAGGCGGTGCGGCACGCAGTCGGCGACCAGATCGCGGTGACCGCGAAGCTCACCATGGCCGACGGGATCCGCGGCGGCATCCGCGTCGACGAGGCGCTGACCACCGCGAAGTGGCTCGAGGACGACGGCGGCCTCGACGCCCTCGAACTGACCGCCGGCAGCTCGCTGGTGAACCCGATGTACCTGTTCCACGGCGACGTCCCGGTGCAGGCGTTTGCAAACAGGTTCTCCCCGCCGATTCGGTGGGGCGTGCGGATGATGGGCCCCAGGTTTCTGCGCAAGTACCCATACCGCGACGGCTATCTGCTCGACCTCGCCCGCAAGTTCCGCGCCGAACTGTCGATGCCGTTGATCCTGCTCGGCGGCATCACCAGCCGCGAGACGATGGACCTGGCGATGGCCGAGGGCTTCGAGTTCGTCGCGATGGCCAGAGCGTTGCTCGCCGAGCCGGACCTGATCAACCGGATCGCCGCCGACGGGGCGTCGGTGCACTCCGTCTGCAACCACTGCAACCTGTGCATGCCGACCGCCTACCGGGTGAGCGCCAGCGACCGCACCCACTGCGTGCTGACCGGGGCGCCGGGATAGCGGCGGCAAACCCGGACCCGCCTCGCGGAGCGGGCAAATACCTATAGAGTTACTGCCGATGAGCCGACCTTCGCCGCCTGCGCTGACCGTTCGGACAGACGGATCGCAACGAACCTTCGCGCCGGGCCATGACGTGGTCATCGGTCGCGACCTCAGGGCCGACGTCCGCGTCGCCCATCCCCTGGTGTCGCGCGCCCATGTGGTGTTG
>JBAPQQ010000649.1:0-1917 GCA_049280695.1 Mycobacterium sp. | reverse complement strand
GACCGAAGCCGGGTCCGAAGCCGAAGCCGGCCGGGCCGCCCGGTTTGAAACCGAATCCGCCCGCACCGGCATGAGTGCGCATCTCGCGGCGGCCGTCACTGCGAGCGTCGTGCACAGCGCGACTCCGGGGGGAGAAGGGGTCGAAGCCGAACGCTTCTGCTTGTGGGCCGTGATCCGGCCCCTCGAATGGGTCGTTCATGAATTCTCGTCTCTCGATTCGGGGAACAGCTGACTACGCGTTCCGATACGTTGACGATATATCGGAAACTATCGCGATGCAACTAATGGGTGTGACGTTTGTCGAGCTCGTCGAGCACCCACCCGGCCCACTGCGACTCCATGCGGGTGAATCGCAGACCGTTCTCCAGCGCGGCACGGGCAAAGAACGCCTGGTCGCCGGCCGACCAGTCGTAGGCGTCGCGGATCTGTTCGTAGCGCTGATGCTCGCTGTCGGCGTAGGCGCGCACCGCGGTGAGGTATTTGCGCGCCTGCTCGCGGTCCAACTCGTCGAGCAGGAACACGCGCAGCAGCTGAGTGCTGCGGAAAACGGGTTCTTCCTGCGGTGATGTCATCCAGCGGTGCAGTTCTTCGCGCCCGGCCGGCGTGATCGCGTACTCCTTGCGTCCGCGCGGCCCGACCTGTGTCACCTCGATCAGCTCGGCATCGGCCAGCTTGTTCAGCTCCCCGTAGAGCTGGCTCTGCGTGGCCGGCCAGACGTTGGCCATCGACGCCTCGAACACCTTGAGTAAGTCGTACCCGCTGGCGGGCCCGCGGGACAGTAGGCCGAGTGCGGCATGTCGCAAACTCACAGGAAGCATCTTAACCTCCAGCATTGACATGTCACTACTGGAACGTCATAGTCGACCTATCACCGCTGAAATTTCTCGAAGGAAACCAATGACCGAAACGGCTGACACCATCATCCCGTTCTTCACCGGCAACTACGCCCCGGTCGCCGACGAGCTCACCAGGTTCGACCTGCCCGTGGAGGGATCCATACCGCCCGAACTCATCGGGTGGTATCTGCGCAACGGTCCCAACCCCCGCAAGGCAACCGGCCACTGGTTCACCGGCGACGGCATGATCCACGGTGTGCGGCTCGAGGGCGGGCGAGCCACCTGGTATCGCAACCGCTGGGTGCGCACCGAGAGCTTCGTCAAGCCGTTTCCGCTGTACAACCCCGACGGCACCCGCAACCTCCACGCGAGCGTCGCCAACACGCACGTCGTCCGGCACGCCGGCAAGACACTCGCGCTCGTCGAATCGTCGCTGCCGTACGAGATCACCAACGAGCTTGAGACGTTGGGCGCCTACGACTTCGGTGGCAAGCTCGCCGACTCGATGACTGCCCATCCCAAGATCTGCCCTGTCACAGGGGAATTGCACTTCTTCGGCTACGGCAACATCTTCACGCCGCACGTCACATATCACCGCGCCGACGCCAACGGCGACCTGACCGTCAACCGCCCGGTGGACGTTCCGGCGCTGACGATGATGCACGACTTCGCTCTGACCGCCGAGCATGTGATCTTCATGGATCTGCCCATCGTGTTCAACCTGGACATCGCGATGAGCGGCGCACGCGACATGCCGTACCGGTGGGACGACAACTACGGTGCCCGCTTCGGGGTGCTGCGCCGCGACGACCCGTTCGGCGAGATCCGGTGGTTCGAGATCGATCCCTGCTACGTCTTCCACGTCGCCAACTCCTACGACGCCGACAGTTCGATTGTCCTGCAGGCAGTTCGGTACCCCGAGCTGTGGCGCCACAACGGCGGTTTCGAGGCCGACGGCGTCATGTGGCAGTGGACTATCGATCTGGCCGCCGGCGCGGTCGAGGAACGTCAACTTGACGACCGCGGCGTGGAGTTCCCGCGTATCGACGACCGGCTGGCCGGCCTGCCCGTGCAGTACGCC
>JBAPQQ010000648.1:0-1937 GCA_049280695.1 Mycobacterium sp. | reverse complement strand
GGTGGACGCACCGCCGGAAGAGCTGGCCCCGGCGCTGGCGGACCGGTATCTGGCGATGAAGGCGGCCGGCAAGCTCTGACACCCTCTTGGCGCGAGCAGACGCGGAATCGCGTTACCCGAACACTTTTTGTGCGAGTTCGCGTCTGCTCGCCGAAGGTGACTAACGGACGAGGTCGACGTCTGGCGCCTCGGCCATGTCGCCGGACTCGCCGGCGGCCACCGCCTTGCGGCCGAAGTGGAAGATGTAGGCGATGAAGGCGACCTCGGCGAGCACGCCGATCGCGATCCGCATGAACGTGGGCAGAGGCGACGGCGTGACCATCGCCTCGATCAACCCCGACACCAGCAGCACGACGGCCAGCCCCACCGCGACCGCGACGACGGCGCGGCCCTGCTCGGCCAGTACCTGGGTGCGCGGCCGGTTACCCGGTGAAATCACCGACCACCCCAGCCGCATCCCGGCGGCGGCGGCCACGAACACGGCAGTCAACTCGAGCAGGGCATGCGGAGTCAGCAGTCCCAGGAAGATGTCGCCCTTGCCCGCGTTGAACATCAGCCCGCCGATCACGCCCACATTCGCGGCGTTCTGGAACAACGCATACGGAATGGGGATGCCCAGAACTATCGAGTATGCGATGCACTGCGCAGCGATCCAGGAGTTGTTCACCCAGACCTGCAACGCGAACGACCCGGCGGGGTGCTCGCTGTAGTAGGAGGCGAAATCGTGGTTGACGAGCTGGTCGATCTCTGCCGGTGTACCCACCGCCGCCTGGACTTCCGGACTGCCGGCAACCCAGAACCCGAACACTACGGCGACGAAGAAGAACGCCACCGCTGTGGCCAGGCACCACCGCCAGGCGCGGTACACCACCACCGGGAAGCTCACCGTCCAGAATCGGACGAACTCGCTCCACAACGGCGCGTGCGCACCCGTCACCGCCGACCGCGCCCTCGCCACCAGGCTCGACAGCCGGCCGACCAGCACCGAGTCCGACGACGCCGAGCGCACCATCGACAAGTGCGTCGACACCCGCTGGTAGAGCTCGACCAACTCGTCGATCTCGGCTCCCGTCAGCCGGCGCCGGCGCTTGATCAGCTGATCCAGCCGCTCCCAGGTGGACCGGTGGGCCAGCACGAATGCGTCGACGTCCACGCCGCGAGTCTATGAGCCGCCGCGGATGGCGGTAGCCTTCGGCGATATGTCTGACGTGGTGACCGGCGACGCCGTCGTCGTCGAGGTCCAGGTCGCGCAGCTGCCGGTGCGTGCAGTGGGCGCGCTGATCGACGTCACGGTGGTCTTTCTGCTCTACATCGTGGGCATAGTGCTCGCAGCGACGACGTTCTCACAGTTCGACGACGCGCTCGTGGCCGCGTTTGTGATCATCTTCACGGTGCTGGCGCTGATCGGCTATCCGGTGATCTTCGAAACTGCAACCCGGGGCCGGTCGCTGGGCAAGCTGGCGATGGGACTGCGGGTGGTGTCAGACGACGGCGGACCGGAACGGTTCCGCCAGGCGCTGTTTCGCGCGTTGGCCGCTGTGGTGGAGGTCTGGATGCTCGCCGGCGGACCGGCGGTGATCTGCAGCCTGCTGTCCTCGAAGGGTAAGCGCATCGGTGACGTGTTCGCGGGCACCGTGGTGATCAGTGAACGCGGGCCCGGGCTGGAGCCACCCCCGGAGATGCCGCCGGCGCTGGCGTGGTGGGCGTCTTCGCTGCAACTGTCGGGCCTGCGGCCGGAGACCGCGCAGCTGGCTCGCCAATTCCTTTCGCGGGCAATGCAGTTGCATCCCGCGGTGCGTGATCAGATGGTGTACCGGATCACCGCCGATGTTGCCGCGCAGGTTTCCCCGCCGCCACCGCCGGGGGTGCCTCCGCAGTACGTGCTCGCTGCGGTGCTCGCCGAGCGGCATCGCCGCGAGTTGATGCGGCTCCGGCCC
>JBAPQQ010000647.1:0-2192 GCA_049280695.1 Mycobacterium sp. | reverse complement strand
GGAGTGCAGTGTGCGCACCAGCGGCTCACGGATGACCGCGGGCCCGCCTGCTTGCGTCACAGCCTTGGCCAGCGCGCGGCGCGTCCTGACGGCGGCCCGCGACGTCGGGCACAGCAGCAGAACCGATTCCGGGTCGGCACCTTGGGCGATGTGCGCGGCCGCCGCCTGGACCAGCAGGCTGGTCTTACCCGTGCCGGGCCCGCCGAGGATGCGCACGACACCCCCGGTCGCCAGCTCGGTGATCAGCTGCGGTGAGGTCATGCCGGCATGACACCACGGGGGTCCGACATTTAGCGTGTTCCCAGTCGCTTCGCATCACCGCGCTCATTCGGGTTTGGCAGGATCGGGCCATGGCTGATCTGCACGTCCACCGGTACGGGCCCGCCGGTCCGATCAGGGTGCTGGCCCTCCACGGCCTCACCGGGCACGGCAAGCGGTGGCAGCCCTTCGCCACCCGTCACTTGGCGGACGTCGCCGTCGCCGCGCCGGACCTGTTGGGCCACGGCCGGTCGTCGTGGGACGCGCCGTGGACGATCGAGGCGAACGCACAGGCCTTGGCGGCGCTCATCGATTCAGACGGCGGCCGGCCGGTCGTGGTCGTGGGCCATTCGTTCGGGGGGGCGATCGCGCTGAATCTCTCTGCGGCGCGGCCCGATCTGGTCGACGCGCTGGTGCTGTTGGACCCGGCGGCGGGTCTGGCCGGCGCGCGCGTGCGTGAGATCGCCCAGGAGATGCTGGCTTCCCCGGATTACACCGACCGCGACGAGGCCCGTGCCGACAAGGTGTCGGGTTCCTGGGGGGAGGTGCCCGTCGACGAACTGGAGGCCGAACTCGACGAGCACCTGGTGCCATGGCCCGGCGGCCGCGTCGGCTGGCGGATGAGCCTGCCCGCGATGATGTCGTACTGGAGCGAGCTGGCACGCCCGATCGTGTTGCCGCGCACCGGAACCCGAACGACTTTGGTGCGCGCCGTCAAGACGGATCCGCCCTACGTCAGCGAGGCCCTCGTCGTCGCACTGCGCGACAGCCTCGGGCCCGACTTCGCGCTGATCGACCTCGACTGCGGCCACATGGTGGCTTCGGCACGCCCCGCCGAAACCGCCGCCGCGGTGCGCGATTTGCTATGACGGCCGTCACCGGCGACGACGTCGAGCTCGTGCGCGCCTTGGTGTCCGCAATCCCGCCCGGCAAGGTCGCCACCTATGGTGACGTCGCCGCCGCCGCCGGACTGTCCAGCCCGCGAATCGTCGGCTGGATCATGCGGACCGACTCCGCAGATCTGCCGTGGCACCGGGTGATTCGCTCCAACGGCCGGCCCGCACCTGCGCTTCGGAGCCGGCAGCTCGAGCTGCTGCGCGCCGAGGGTGTGCTCGCGGTCGACGGCAGAGTGGCGCTACGCGACGTGCGCCACGCGTTCTGAAGCGCCGAGATTGCCGCCAGCGTGGTGTCTTCTCGCACTTTCCCGCGTGGAATGCAATTTCGGCGCGAGGAACCGGTTGGCGATCAGGTCGACGACGCCGGGATGCAGCCCCAGCGGTGCGGCCACCGCGGTCGCACCACAATCAGCGAGGCGGTCGTGAAAGAGGCCGGGCGCCAACAGGTATGACGCGATGAAGACACGCCTGCCGGCGGCGCGCACCCGTGTCACCACGTCGCCGACCCGGGGAGTTCCCGTCGCGATGTAGCCTCCATGCACCTTTTGGCCGACATGCTGGGCTAACAGCTCAGCAGCCACCTCAACGTCGTTGCGGGCGCACGGGTCGAGGGAACCCGCGGCTGCCATCACCACCGCGTCGCCGGGTCGCCACCCGGCATCCCGCAGGCGATCGTGCATCACGAATCCGAGCGCTGGGTCCGGCCCGAGTGCGGGACGCACCGAGACGTCGCCGTGCCCGCTTTCGGCGATCCGGGCGGGCAGGTCTGCGTGCACGTGGTATCCCGACGCCAGGAAGGCCGGCACGACGATCGCCGGTTCGGTTGATTGGGCGAGGACCTCGGCGGGACCGGGTCTGAGGACGTCGACGAATGCCGTTCGCAGCGGCCCGATCCGGCGTGCCACCGCTGCGCTCAGATCGTGGACGAGTTGCACACCGGCGGTGCTGCGGGTGCCGTGCGCGACCAGGATCAGCATTCGGCCGGGTCGATCGCCAGTCGGTAGCCTCGCTTGACCACGGTCTGCAACGCGCGCGGCG
>JBAPQQ010000646.1:0-3918 GCA_049280695.1 Mycobacterium sp. | reverse complement strand
GCCCACGACTGCGAGCGAGACGCCGCAGCCGTCACCGCAGGTGAGCGCACCACCCACCACGAGCCCCGCGCCTGTGACCACACTCCCCCGCGCGCCTCAGGAACCGGGGAAAGACTGCCGGACCGACGCATGACAACCCAGCCGCAACCGGTGGTGGCGGTCACTCCTCCGCTGCCCAACCGGCGCAACGCCGAACTGCTTCTGCTCGGGTTGGCCGCGGTGATCACGGCGCTGGCGCTGCTGATCGTCGAAGCGAACCAGGAACGCGGAATCAGTTGGGACCTGGCGCAATACGTCATCGCCTACATGGCGTTGTTCGGCGCGGCACACGTAGCGATCAGGCGGTTCGCGCCCTACGCCGACCCTCTGCTACTACCAGTCGTCGCGCTGCTCAACGGCCTCGGACTGGTGCTGATCCACCGGCTCGACCTGGCCGAGGGCACGCTGACCAGCGGTCCCGCCGACGGACCCAGCGCCAACCAGCAGATGCTGTGGACGCTGGTGGGTGTATCGGCGTTCTCGCTCGTGGTCGTCTTCCTCGGCGACCACCGGATGCTCGCCCGCTACGGGTATGTGTGCGGCTTGGCAGGCTTGGTGTTCCTGGCGATCCCGGCGCTGCTGCCGTCGTCGATCTCCGAGGAGTACGGCGCGAAGATCTGGATCCGGTTGCCCGGTTTCTCGATTCAGCCCGCCGAGTTCTCGAAGATCCTGCTGTTGGTGTTCTTCGCCTCGGTGCTGGTGGCCAAGCGGACGGTGTTCACCAGCGCGGGCAAGCATCTACTGGGCATGAACCTGCCCCGGCCACGTGACCTGGCTCCCCTGCTCGCGGCGTGGATCATCTCGGTCGGCGTGATGGTGTTCGAAAAAGATCTGGGCACTTCACTATTGCTGTATGCGTCGTTTCTGGTGATGGTGTACATCGCCACCGAAAAGGTGAGCTGGGTGGTCATCGGACTCGCCTTGTTCGCCGCGGGAAGCGTTGCCGCATATCATCTTTTCTCGCACGTCGAGACCCGCGTACAGACATGGCTGGATCCGTTCGCCGACCCTGACGGCAGCGGCTACCAGATGGTGCAGTCGATGTTCAGCTTCGCCACGGGTGGTGTGTTCGGCACCGGCCTCGGCAACGGCCAGCCGAGCACGGTGCCGGCCGCGGCCACCGACTTCGTGATCGCCGTCGTCGGCGAGGAGCTCGGACTGGTCGGGCTGGCCGGGGTGCTGATGCTGTACACGATCGTGATCATCCGTGGGCTGCGCACGTCAATTGCGGTGCGCGACAGCTTCGGCAAGCTGCTGGCCGCCGGTCTGGCCTCGACCCTGGCGATCCAGCTGTTCATCGTCGTCGGCGGTGTCACGAACCTGATCCCGCTCACCGGCCTGACCACGCCGTGGATGTCGTATGGCGGGTCGTCGCTGCTGGCCAACTACGTGCTGCTGGCGATCCTGGTGCGGATCAGCCATGCCGCCCGCCGGCCACTCGGCACCAAGCCGCACCAGGTGACGCCGATCGCGGCGGCCAGCACCGAGGTGATCGAGCGGGTATGAACACCTCACTGCGCCGCGTGTCCGTGACGATCATGGTGCTGATCGTGCTGTTGCTGGTGAACGCGACGATCACGCAGGTGTTCCGCGCCGACGGCTTGCGCACCGATCCCCGCAACCAGCGGGTGCTGCTCGACGAGTACTCGCGCCAGCGCGGACAAATCTCGGCCGGCGGTGAGCCGCTCGCCTACTCGGTGTCGACGTCCGGACGCTTCCGGTACTTGCGCGTCTATCCCGACCCGCTGGCGGCGGCGCCCGTCACGGGTTTCTATTCGTTGCGCTATTCGAGCAGCGGTCTGGAGCGTGCCGAGGATTCGCTTCTCAACGGCTCCGACGAGCGGCTGTTCGCCCGGCGGCTGGCAGACTTCTTCACCGGCCGCAATCCGCGCGGCGGAAATGTCGACACCACCATCAAACCCCAAGTGCAACGAGCGGCCTGGGATGCGCTCGCGCAAGGCTGCAGCGGTAAGCCGTGCACCGGTGCCGTGGTGGCGCTGGAGCCGTCGACCGGCAAGATCCTCGCGATGGTGTCTGCGCCCTCCTACGATCCCAACCTGCTCGCCTCGCACGACGTCGAGGCCCAGACCCAGGCATGGCAGCGACTGCGCGACGATCCGGGCAACCCGATGCTCAACCGCGCAATCTCCGAGACGTACCCGCCGGGCTCGACGTTCAAGGTGATCACCACGGCGGCGGCGTTGCAGGCGGGCGCCACGGAGAACGACCAGCTGACGGCCAACCCCACGATCCGATTGCCCGACAGCACAGCGGTTTTGGAGAACTTCGGCGGCAACGCATGCGGCAACGGTCCCACCGCGTCGCTCAAGGAGGCGTTCGCGCGGTCGTGCAACACCGCGTTCGTGGAACTGGGCCTGCGGACAGGTGCGGACGCCCTACGCAGCACCGCGGCCGCGTTCGGGCTGGACGCTCCCCCGAATCCGATTCCGTTGCAGGTTGCGGAATCCACGGTCGGCCAGATCCCCGACCAGGCCGCGCTGGGCATGTCGGCTATCGGGCAGAAGGACGTCGCGCTCACACCGCTGCAGAACGCGATGGTGGCCGCCGCGATAGCCAACCGGGGCTCGATGATGCAGCCCTACCTGGTCGACAGCCTGGAAGGCCCGGACCTCGCCACGATCGCGACCACTCAGCCACAGGAACTGCGCCGTGCCGTCTCGCAGCAGGTCGCGGCTAAGCTGACGGAATTGATGATCGGTGCCGAGCAGGTGACACAGCAGAAAGGGGCCATTCCCGGCGTGCAGATCGCGTCCAAGACCGGGACGGCCGAGCATGGCACTGACCCGCGTAACACCCCGCCGCATGCCTGGTACATCGCGTTCGCGCCCGCCCAGAGTCCCCGCGTCGCCGTAGCGGTGCTCGTCGAGAACGGCGACAACCGGCTGTCGGCGACGGGTGGCGCGTTGGCCGCACCTGTCGGTCGTGCGGTGATCGAGGCGGCGCTGCGGGAGGGCACATGAGTGCCCGCGTCGGTGTCATGCTGTCCGGGCGCTACCGGCTGCAGCGCCTCATCGCCACCGGCGGAATGGGCCAGGTATGGGAGGCCGTCGACAGCCGGCTGGGCCGCCGGGTGGCCGTGAAGGTGCTCAAGGCGGAGTTCTCCGACGATCCCGAGTTCGTCGAGCGGTTTCGCGCCGAGGCACGCACGGTCGCCATGCTCAACCATCCCGGGATCGCCAGCGTGTACGACTACGGCGAAACGGACATGGACGGCGAAGGTCGCACCGCGTACCTTGTCATGGAACTGATCAACGGCGAGCCGCTGAACTCGGTGCTCAAGCGCACCGGCCGGCTCTCGCTGCGGCATTCCCTCGACATGCTCGAGCAGACCGGCCGCGCATTGCAGGTCGCCCACACCGCCGGCCTGGTGCATCGCGACGTCAAGCCCGGCAACATCCTGATCACCCCCACAGGACAGGTCAAGCTCACCGACTTCGGCATCGCCAAAGCGGTCGACGCCGCTCCGGTGACTCAGACCGGGATGGTGATGGGCACCGCACAGTACATTGCACCGGAACAGGCCCTCGGTCACGACGCCACCGCCGCCAGCGACGTGTACTCGCTGGGAGTTGTCGGCTACGAGGCGGTTTCGGGCAAGCGACCGTTCACCGGCGACGGTGCGCTGACGGTCGCGATGAAGCACATCAAGGAGACTCCCCCGCCACTGCCGGCCGACCTGCCGCCCAACGTGCGCGAGCTGATCGAGATCACCCTGGCGAAGAACCCCGGCGTGCGCTACCGCAACGGCGGGCAGTTCGCCGACGCCGTCGGGGCAGTTCGCGCGGGCCGACGGCCGCCGCGGCCCAACCTGGCCCCGAGTATCAGCCGGGCGGCGCCCGCGGCCATCCCGTCCACGGC
>JBAPQQ010000645.1:0-2282 GCA_049280695.1 Mycobacterium sp. | reverse complement strand
ACGGCCGCGTCGTGGTCTCCACCGACATGCTCGTCGAGTCGCGGCACTTCCGGCGCGACTGGTCGACGCCGCACGACATCGGGCGCAAAGCGATCGCCCAGAACGCGGCCGACGCCGAGGCGATGGGCGCTGCCGCAACGGGTTTCGTGGTGGCGTTCGGGGCGCCGGCCGATACTCCGGCGGCGCTGGTGGCCGAATTGGCCGACGGGATGTGGGACGAGGCGCGCCGGGTGGGCGCAGGCATCGTCGGCGGCGATCTGGTCGCCAGCCCCCAGTGGGTCGTGTCGGTCACGGTTCTCGGCGATCTGGACGGCCGTGCACCGGTGACCCGCAGCGGTGCGCGCGCCGGTTCGGTGGTCGCGATTTGCGGCGAACTCGGCCGTTCAGCTGCGGGATACTCGTTGTGGCAGTTGGGCTTTGCCGGCTTCGGCGATCTGCGTCGCCGTCACTGCGTGCCCGAGTTGCCCTACGGCCAGGGCGTGCTCGCGGCCAAGGCCGGCGCACAAGCGATGACCGACGTCTCCGACGGACTCGTCGCCGACTTGCGGCACATTGCCGAGGCGTCCGGTGTCGGCATCGAGTTGTCGACTGCGGCGCTGGCCGCCGACCACGGCGCCGTGCTCGAGGCCGCGCGCGTGGCGGACGCCGACGCGTGGGCATGGGTTCTGGGTGGCGGAGAGGACCATGCGCTGGTCGCGGTCTTCGACGGGCAGGTTCCTGACGGGTGGCGGGTGATCGGCGCCGTGGTCGACGGCCCAGCCCGGGTGCTCATCGACGGCGGCGAATGGCACGGACACGCGGGCTGGGACTCGTTCGGCCAGCGACCCGGCCGTCTACCGTGACGACGTGACCGTGTACGCGATCGCTTCGTTGAAGTTCACCGACCGCGCGGCCTACGACCGGTATCAGGCCAGGTTCATGCCGGAGTACCGATCGACTTCCGAGGACCGCCATGCCGGTGCCGACACGGTGGTGCTGCTCGTGAACGGGCTGGCGTAGGTTGTCGGCCGTGACGGCGCGTCCGCTCCCAGAACTCGTCGACGACGGATGGGCGCAAGCGCTGGAACCCGTGGCGGATCGGGTGGCGGCGATGGGGGACTTCCTTCGCGCAGAGATTGCGGCAGGGCAGCGCTACCTGCCCGCGGGCCGGAACGTCCTGCGGGCGTTCACGTTCCCCTTCGACAAGGTGCGGGTGCTCGTCGTCGGCCAGGACCCGTATCCGACGCCCGGCCACGCCGTGGGGCTGAGCTTCTCCGTCGGGCCCGACGTGAGGCCGTTACCGCGCAGCCTCGAGAACATCTTCGCGGAGTACTGCGCCGACCTCGGCTATCCGGCGCCGTCGAACGGTGACCTCACCCCGTGGGCCGATCGGGGAGTGTTGCTGATGAACAGAGTGCTGACCGTGCGGCCGCAGAACCCGGCGTCGCACCGCGGCAAAGGCTGGGAGGTGGTCACCGAGTGCGCGATTCACGCGCTGGCGGCGCGGCCTGCTCCGCTGGTCGCCATCCTGTGGGGACGAGACGCCGCAACGCTGAAGCCGATGCTGAACGGTTCGAAGATCGCGACCATCGATTCGGTTCACCCGTCGCCGCTGTCGGCGCATCGGGGATTCTTCGGGTCGCGGCCGTTCAGCCGCGCCAACGCACTGCTGGCGGATCTGGGCGGCGAACCCGTCGACTGGCGGCTGCCGTGACGTGCGGATTTCAGCCGCGGCTGACCTTGCCCGCCTTCAGGCACGAGGTGCACACGTTGAGGCGCTCCTTGTTGCCGCCCGGGCGGGCCGCGCGCACGGTCTGGATGTTCGGGTTCCAGCGACGGCTGGTCCTGCGGTGCGAGTGCGACACCGACTTGCCGAAGCCCGGACCCTTGCCGCAGATATCGCAGACGGCAGCCATAGCAGAAACTCCATTCGGATCGTCAGTCTGTGCGTCGTGCCTGGCCAGCAACCGGATCGGGTGACCGGACAACCGCACCAGGATACCGGCCGGTCCGATGATCACCAAAAATCTGCCCTGTCGCCGCGACTGGCTAGGCTCGCAGCGGGGCGAGGAGGTGTGATGTCGGGTCGGCGGTTGGACGCATCCGGCCTGCTGGACTGGGCCCACACCGCGGTCAGCGGGCTGGTGGTGCACGCCGACGAGATCAACCGCCTCAACGTCTTCCCCGTCGCCGACGCCGACACCGGCGCCAACATGCTGTTCACGATGCGGGCCGCGCTGGCCGAGGCCGAGCGGCACGCCAAGAGGTCCGGTGACGTGTCGCAGGTGGCCGCGGCCCTGGCC
>JBAPQQ010000644.1:0-11589 GCA_049280695.1 Mycobacterium sp. | reverse complement strand
TCCGGCCCACCGTGAAGATCTTCGCGTTGTGGTTGGCCCCGAGCCCGTCGGGCCGGCGCTGCACCAGGCAGTGCACCACATGCACGCCGGCCGCCCGGGCCGTCGGCAGCAGTTGGACGATGTTGGGCAGCGCCGCGCGGCGGGCCTCCTTCGCCAGCACGGCCAGCCCGGCGTCCGCGCCCATGACCGCGCCCTGGCACTCCTGGGTGACCACCGCGGTGTGACCGGGTGCGACCAGCTCCGCGAGGTCGGGCTTCACGCCGGTGTCTCGTAGAACTGTTTAGCCCACTTCCACAGTGCCAGATAAGGTTTCGCGTCCACCTTGGACAGTGGCGGGTGCTCGATGTACTCCTGGTAGCGCCAGATGTCCAGGTCCTCCCAGACGGTGCGCAGGAACTGCTTCTCCACTTGCGCGCGCACCTTCTCGGGGCGAAGGTCGGCGGTATCACCGTCGACCTTCGGCCACCAGATCGAGTAGAACATCGTCGATGAGCCGTCGTCGGCGGGCGTGACCGCGAAGATCAGGCGATGGTTCGACGAGCCTTCGAACACGCTGATCGCACCGCCCAGCCCGAACATGTGGCTGTGGATCCGCAGCGCCATTTGGCCCGGATCGCGCGCGTCGGGCCAGCCCGTGAGGAACTGCCACTCCTGATCGACGATGCGCCAGTCCAGGCACACCGGCGTCACGGTCGCCTTGTGCACGTATCTGAAATGCGCACTGTCCGGGTCGTTCTCGGCGACGATCTGCGGATGCACCGGCTCGTTCTCGGTCCGCCGCGAGAACTCCGGGTACGGACGGTAATACGCCGACGGGTCGGTCTCGAACTGCGGGAACGACGTGAAGATGTCGGGCATATCCCACTGCGGGGACTTGCCCTGCGGCTGGTGCCAGGCGAACACGCAGCCGTACTGCTCCATCACCGGGTAGACGCGCAGCGTCAACGCGCGGTTGGGCTTGTCGGGTTGGTACGGGATGTAGCGGTTGGTGCCGTCCGGGCCCCAGCGCCAACCATGGAAAGGGCACTCGACGCAGTCGCCGACGACCTTGCCGCCATGGCCGATGTGGGCGCCGAGGTGGCGGCAGTGCCCCTGCAACAGGTGCAGTTCGCCGGACGCGTCGCGGTAGGCGACGAGATCCTCGCCGAAGTAATGCAGGGGCCGCACCTCGTTGACGGGGAACTCGGCCGACCAGCCGATCATGAACCAGCCGGTGACCTTCCAGGTGAACGGGACCTTCACGCGCCCCTCCGCTCATTGATACTGAAGAGGTTACAGTATAGATTTCCGCCCTCGGCGGGATGGCGAGTGGCCACTCGAGCGCGGGCGCAGAGCCGCGCGGTCTTGGGTGGAGCACCGAGATTCACGGTATGCAGAGGAAGTACGAGTAACCCTTCTGAATAACGTCAATCTCGGCGGATCTACGCCTTGGCGAACCCGGCCGCAGACAGGACCTTTCTGCCCGCCTCGCCGGTGACGAGGTCGACGAACTCTCGGGCCAGTTCCGGCTTCCTGGACTGCCGGAGTGCGGCGATCGGATAGACGTTGACGGCCACGGCGGATTCGGGGAACGGCACTGAAATGATCTTGTCGCCCGCTCCCAACGCGTCGGTGACGTACACCAGCCCGGCGTCGGCCTGGCCGGTCAGCACCTTGTTGAGCACATCGGCGACTGACGACTCTTCGCTGACGGGCGATAGCCGCACCCCGGTGCTCTGCTCGACCTTCACCGCCGCCGACCCGCACGGCACTTGAGGCGCGCAGACCACGACATCGAGCTGCGGCCTTGCGAGATCCTGAAATGACCTGACGTTCTCAGGGTTTCCGGGCGCGACGGCGATGGTGAGCGTGTTCGACGCGAAGTTCACCGGATCGCCGGCCACCAGCCCGGCGTCGACAGCCTTCGTCATGTTGTCGGTGTCGGCAGACGCGAACACGTCCGCCGGAGCACCCTGGGTGAGCTGCGTGACCAAGTCCGAGGACCCGGCGAACGAGAACTCCACGGAAAAGACGGGATTGTCGGATTCGAACCGCTCGCCGATCTCGGTGAAGGGATTCTTCAGAGACGCCGCCGCGAACACGAGGACCTTTTCGCTTTCCGTCTTCGGCGTACCGCATCCACTTGCCACCACGGTGAGCGCGAGCGCCACAGCCAGGAGACGTTTCATCGCTGAGGTGCCATCGTCGAGTTGGGCGCCGCCCAGTCCGTCGAGACGAAGCGGTGCCGGATCAGCCATTGGTCTCCGACCGGCACGCAGATGTCCCGGTACCGGCCGTAATGGTCGAGCCCGATCTCGGTGAAGACCGTGAAGTACGACGCGACGCGGGCTTGGTTTGGCGTCACCTCGAGGAACCGGACGTTCGTCAGGTTGTGCCGGACGATGCGAGGCCCTGCCGATCCCGTGGCGGAAGTTGTGACGCCAGTGAGGAATTCGACGATCGCGGCCCGACCAGATATCGGTTCTGCACCTCGAAGTTGTAGTTCGCCATCCTCACAGAAGCTTTGGACCATGTCGTGCAGTTGCGCCGAGTCGCCCGCCCAATTGTAGCGGGCGAGGGTGTCCCGGATGCACTCACGGGCGACCAGCTCCCAGGACTGCACGCGTCACGCCTCGGCCCGGAACAGATACGACCCGACGGTGCTCACCCGGTCGTCGGCTCCTTCGTCGTGCATCACGACGCGGACGGCGACCGCCCCGTCTGCGCCTCTGAGGGGCTCGCCGTCGACGCGGAACGGGCCGACCTTGCCACGCGCGACGAACATCACGTGAGACGAAACCCCTTGCAGCTGATCGGTTCCCGCAACAGAGGCTGCGGCGTCCAGCGCCGCCGTCTCCAGGATCACGAACTGCGGCCCGATGTGCAGGGCGGCGTCAGGCGATGCCACCTCGTCCGCCAGTTCCGGAAGCGTCCAACGGCCGTCGGCGCGGCGACGCCCGCCGAACGCCTGCCACAGCGGCGGGAGGTCAGGGGAGTCGGTCAGCCCGATGGGGTCGACGGCCATCTTCTGGAGCCCTTCCGGCGGCGTGCCGATGCTGATGCCCTGGCCCTGCGTCAGAGCCAGGACCCGGTCCGGCCGGTCCGCGTCGACGATCTTCGAACGGCTGTAACCCATTTGGCGGCCGCGCTTGAGCTCCTCGGACACGATCTCGATGCGGTGCACGTCTCGGCCCGGGTCGAGGATCTGGCAGGAGTGGATCACCGGGTTGGGCACAGCCTCGAGGTCGGACATGTGACCGCCTTCCGGCGACGCGATTCCCAGCACCGCCAGCAGCAGTCCGCCCGTGCGGTTGCGCATGTCGCGGCGCAGCGTGACCGTGTTGTCCGTGGGGCCGAGGTCCATCTGCGCGTAGGTGCGGCCGATGTAGCGGTAGCTCAGCAACCCGCCCCAGCGGCGGCGAAGTTCGGCGGCGTAGGCATCGGGCTGACCGGCGAGTTCACGGATGTCGAGCGGCATGTGTCCTTCTCCCGTAGGCGACCTCGAGGCGGGCGCGCAGGTAACTTAGCTCTCGCACCAAGTCGTAGCCGGCCGAGGAGGCGAGCCACTGGAAAGCCACGCCGAACACCCCCGCGCTGATGTCGTTCACCGCCCGTTCGACGTCGATGCCGGCGCGCACCGAGCCGTCGTGGACCCCTTTTCGCAGCCCCGCCTCCACCAACTCGACGCCGCGAGTCAGCCATGTCTGCAGCACCGGCCGCACCGGCGAGGTCGACTTCACCGCTTCGAACGTCATCGCGAACATCGCGCGCAGGAACTCGGGTGCTTCCGCGTACACCTCTTCGATCCGGTCGAAGTGCGCGAGTGCCTCGTCCAGGCCGGTCGCATCGGGCTCCGGTGAGGGCGTGAGCTGCTGGACGTACTCGTGGGAGAAGAACGCCTCGAGGATCGCGTCCTTGCTTCCGTAGCGGGCATGCACCATCGCCCGGCTGTAACCGGCCCGACGGCCGATCTCTGCGGCTGTCGTTGCTTCCCAGCCCTTTTCGACGGCGAGCTCCGCGGCGGCCTCCACCAGCCGGCGACTGGACATCTCGACGCGCTGCGGCTGGGTGAGCCCGCGTGCGGGGGAAGGCACCGTTGCATATTAGATGCCCGACAATTATGTTGCTTGCTTACCGCGAAATAGCGAGGAGTTCTGGGCGTGACGGTTCTGGACGAGCTGGGCTATTACCTGCTGGCCGGGGCGGGCGGCGAGGGTCCATCGTCGCTGATGGACGAAGCCCGCCGCGGGGAGGAAATGGGATTCGGCACGGCGTTCATCTCCGAACGCTGGAACGTCAAAGAGGCCTCGTCGCTGGTGGGGGCGGCCTGCGCGGTCACGCATCGGATGCAGATCGCCACGGCCGCAACGAATCACAACACCCGCCACCCGCTCATCACCGGGTCGTGGGCCACCACGATGCACCGGCTCTCCGGAGGCCGGTTCACCCTCGGCATCGGCCGCGGCATCGCCGCGATCTACGGCGCATTCGGCATCCCGGCCGTCACCACCGCTCAGATGGAGGACTTCGCGCAGGTGATGCGCCGCCTCTGGCACGGCGAGATCATCTTCAACCACGACGGGCCGATGGGTGAGTACCCGATCCTGTTCCTCGATCCGGAGTTCAACGAAGACATCCGGCTGGCCATCGTCGCTTTCGGGCCCGACACGCTGGCCCTCGGTGGCCGCGCCTTCGACGACGTCGTCCTGCACACCTACTTCACCCCGGAGACGGTGCAGCGCTGCGTGAAGAGCGTCAAGGACGCCGCCGAGCGGGCCGGCCGGGACCCGGCGAGCGTGCGGGTGTGGTCGTGCTTCGCCACCGTCGGCGACCACCTACCGGAGGAACTGCGGCTGAAGAAGACCGTCGCCAGGTTGGCCACCTACCTGCAGGGTTACGGCGATCTCCTGGTCAGGACCAACCGCTGGGATCCGGCTGTGCTGCAACGCTTTCGAGAAGACTCGGTGGTGACGTCGGTCGCGGGCGGCATCGACCACAAGGCGACCGCCGATCAGATCGAGCACATCGCGACACTGATCCCGGACGAATGGCTGGAGCCGTCCGCCACCGGATCGGCGCAGCAGTGCGCCGACCGGGTCCGCAAAGAGTTCGACTACGGCGCCGACCGCGTGATCTTGCACGGCGCCACTCCCGACGAACTTGCGCCCGTCGTGCAGGCATACCGCGACACCGTCGACCGGTAGTCGTCGTGGGAGAATTCCCGCCATGCGGATCAGCCTGATCGCCGGCCTGAACAACACATCGCCGGTCGACACCTGTATCCGGGACTTGACTCAGGCCCGTGACGAGGGGTTCGCACGGGTCTGGATGACGCAGATGCCCTTCGATGCGGACCTGTTGACCGTGCTGGCGGTGGCGTTGCGGGAAGTGCCCGGGATCGAGGCGGCCAGCGGTGTGGTGCCGATCCAGAACCAGCATCCGATGCTGCTCGCCCAGCGGGCGCTGACGCTGAACCTCATCGCCGACGGTCGGTTCACGCTCGGCATCGGTTTGACGCACCGCACGGTGACCGAAGGGATGTGGGGGATTTCCTGGGACAGGTCGGTCAGGCGCCTGCGGGAGTATCTCGACGGTCTGCTGCCGCTGCTGGCCAAGGAGGCCGCAGACGCACCGGGCGAAATCGTGACGACGCGAGGAGCGCTGCAGATCCCCGGTGCGCCGTCGCCCCAGGTTTATGTCGCCGCGCTGGGGCCGCAGGTGTTGCGGGTGGCCGGGCGGCGCACGGCGGGGACGGTCACGTGGATGACGGGGCCGAAGACGTTGAAAGAGCACATCGGTCCCACCCTGCGCGCAGCCGCGGACGAGGCCGGGCGGCCGGAGGGGGCAGTGAACGTGGCTGCGGCGCTTCCGGTCAGCGTGACCGACGACGTCGACGCCGCCCGGGCGGTGGCCGCGCAGCAGTTCGCGATGTACGGATACCTGCCGTCGTATCGCGCGATGCTGGACCGCGAAGGCTACGCCGGTCCGGAGGACGCCGCGCTGATCGGGGACGAGGAGACCGTGCGGGCCAGGCTCGACGAGGTGCGCGACGCCGGCGTCGACGAGTTCATCGGCATCCCGTTCGACCAGTCGCCGGACGGGCGGCAGCGCACACGGAACTGTTTGTCCGCGTGGGGATCTCGCTCCTCTAGCGGGTAGCCACTCCGGCCGCGGCTTCCAGCTCCTCCAGTGCCGGCTCGATCGAGTCGGCCATGTCGTAGATGTCGCGGGCGATCTCGGGAGTGGTGACGAAGCCGAAGTCGACGGACCCGCGATAGGAGAAGCAGGTGATGTTCAGGCCCACGTCGAGAACCAGCGGTCCTACGGGCATCAGTTGCTCGAGCACCGCGCCGCACAGATACAGCGGGAAATCGGGTCCGGGGACATTGGAGATCACCACGTTGACCGGGGCGAGGTTACGGCCGATGCCACTACCGGTGTAAGCCCGCGCTGCCAACGACAGCAGCCCCGGCGGAGTCGTCTCGGTCAGCCCCATGATCTGGTGTGCGGTCAGCGCTTTGGCCATCTCTTTGGCGCCTTGCGAATTGGAGTAGATGGTCCTGATGCGCTCGGCGGGATCGGCGACGTCGGTGGCCAACGACACCGTCATCGTGCTGAGTTGATTACCGACGTCGGTGTTGCCCTCGGGGCGCACCGACACCGGCAGTTGCGAGACCAGCGACCTCTCGGGCAGTTCGCCACGGTCGTCGAGATAGCGCCGCATCGCCCCGGACACCAGCGCGAGCACGACGTCGTTGAGTTTCACGCCGTAGGCGTCCTTGACCGCCTTGACCCGCTCCAACGGCACCCTGGCTCCGCTGACGCGCCGGTGCGGTGAGATCGGAGCGTTGAAACGCGTTCTCGGCGCTTCGAAATACCGCGGCGGCTTGTTCGTGAGGCCCCGGACGGCGAGCTGCTGGCGCAGAGTCTGCTCGACCAGCCTGGCGATCCGGTACGGCGTCTTGACCCCAACGTTCACCAGGCCGCCCAGTGCCCGAATCTCCGGGCGGGGGATGCCGACCCCGACGAGCGACCGGTTCACCTCGACTGCCGGCGGCCGGGGCTCGGGCGTGACGTCGAGCAGAATTTCGCTCAGGCCGGCGCCGGACACCCCGTCGATGAGGACGTGGTGCATCTTCGTGACGATCGCCGCGCGCCCGTCCTGCAGCCCTTCGATGAACCACAGCTCCCACAGCGGCTTGGACCGGTCGAGCTTGTACGACATCAACCGGCCGACCAGTTCGTCGAACTCACGGCGACCGCCCGGCGACGGAACGGCGATGTGGCGCATGTGGAAGTCGATGTCCATGTCGTCGTCTTCGACGAACCAGGGCCGGTCCAGCCCTAGCGGTGCGCCGGCCACCCGCCAGCGCAGCTGCGGCAGTTCGGGCAGGCGGGACAGGATCAGCTTGCGCACCGACTCGAAGCTGAAGTCGGATGCGTCCGACGGGTCGCAGATCGCCGAGGCGCCGACGTGCATGTGCCAACTGGGCGACTCGGCGAACCAAAACGCCGCGTCCGCGCTCGACAACCGGTTCATGGGTGAACCCTACGGCGCAGATGTCCGTCGGGTGGCCACTACGCCACGCAAATCATCCAAACGTGTGCATCGGGTGGCCACTCGGGCGAGGATGGGTCCTGATGGATGTGAGCTCGATCGTCAACGAGTTCCGTGGCGTGGTTCCGCGGGCGCTGGACGGGCTGGACACCGCCGATTGGTCGCCCATGTCCCCCCGGGGCATGCGCCAGCTGACCGAGGTGGTGCTCGACCAGCTGGCGCTGTCCGGCATGTCGCTCATCGGTGCGCGCGCCACCCCGGTGGCGCTGCCGGCAAGCAGGTATGCCGCTGCCGCGCAGGAGCTCTCGGCGCTCGGCGTCCGACGTGCTCACGCCGATCCGCCGCCGTTGCGGGTCCGCACACTGCGCCGGCACCGCATCGGCCGGTTGTCCTACGAGAAGCTGAAGTTCAATCACGACCCGTTGCTGCCCGATTCGCTGGCGTCCGGGAAGGTTTCGGGTCCCGCGACGGCGGGGGCCTACCTGATCCGCCACGTCGACGGTCCGCGGCCGTGGGTCGTGTGGATACACGGCGCGGGCCAGGGCCAGCCGATGGATCTGTTCTTCTCCCGGGCCGGGCGCCTGCATCACGAGCTGGGCTTCAACGTCGCGCTGCCGGTCCAGCCCGGTCACGGTTTTCGCCGCACCGCATGGCCGACGTATCCCGACAGGGAGCCGCTGGCCAACGTCGCCGGCATGATGCGGGCGGTGTCGGAGGTACGCGCGCTGGTGCGCTGGCTGCAGCCGCAATCGACAAGCATTGCGGTGTCCGGGGTTTCACTGGGCAGCGCCGTCGCCGCGCTGGTGTCTGCGCTGGAAGCGCACGTCGACGCCGTCGCGGTCTACACGCCGATCCTTGGCTTGAACGCGATGATCGCGCGGCACCTGGCCCGCGGCGGAGCGGCCGGCGAGCGGTTCCGTCCGCTGCTGGAGTCGGCGGACGTCACGTCGATGACGTCGGTGATCGACCCGCTCGGTGCCGAGCCGCAGGCCCCGCCGAACCGGCGGCTGATCGTCGGGGCATGGAACGACCAGATGGCGATGCGCGAGTCGACGATCGCGCTACAGCAACGCTGGAACGGCCGGCTCTACTGGTACGACGGCAGCCACGTGGGGCACATCTTCTCCCGCCGGATCCAGGCGGTCACCGAGGATTTCCTCGCCGACGCGCTCACGGCGTGATCGCAGTGCGCCGCACCGGTTCTGCCGCGGCCTGCCGGCTGTAGACGCCACGCTGTAGCACGGTCAGCAGCGCGTTGCGGGTCTCGCGCGGATCGATGAGTTCGTCGAAACCCATGTGTTCCGCGGACCGGTAGGACGCTTGCAGTTCTAGCTCGCGGAGCTTGGCGGCGACGTCTTGCTCGGCATGGGATGCCCGGCTGAGCGCCGCCGCGCTCATCGCGCCCATCGTGGCGCCCGGATACGCGAACGTGGCGACCTGGTCGTCGAACCCGAGCAGCGACATCACCATCGACCCGAATCCGTAGGCCTTCCGCAGCGTCACATGCAGCTTCAGTGTGGTGGCAGTGGTCTGGGCCGCGAACATCCTTGCGCCACTGCGCAGTACCCCGCTTCGCTCGGACTGGCTGCCGGGAAGCATTCCGGGGTTGTCGGCGAGGAAGACGATCGGCAGGTGGAACGAGTCGGCGACCGTGATGAAATGCGCTGCCTTGTCGGCGGCGTCGGCGTCGATGGAGCCGGCCAGCACCTTGGGCTGGTTGGCGACCACCGCGACGGGCTCACCGCCGAGACGGGCCAGAGCACAGATAATCGCCCGCCCGAACGCCGGTTGCACCTCGAACCAGTCGGGCCGGTCGAAGACGACGTCGAGCACCGCGCGCATGTCGTAGATGCGCCGGCCGTCGCGGGAGACGATGTCGAGCAGTTCTGGGGTGGCGCGCGGTTCGGTGCTGTCGTCGGGCGGCACTGCCGTCGGATACGACCACGCGCTGGTGGGAAAGTACGACAGGTACCGGCGGATGTCGTCGAGCACCGCCTCGTCGCTGTCGGCGACGTTGTGGATCACGCCGCTGGCCACCGCGACACCTGGGCCGCCGAGATCTTCCTTCGAAATGTCCTCTCCCGTAGACTCTTTCACCACTGGCGGGCCTGCGGTGAAGATCGCGCCCTGTCGGCTCATGATCGTGAAGTCGCACACCGGCGCGACGAGGGCGCCGTGGCCGGCCGACGGGCCGAGCACCGCCGCCACGGTCGGAACCATGCCCGAACATCTGGCTTGGGCGATGAGGTCGGTGGGCGTGCGGCCGTAGTGGCCGCCGGGCCGGAAGCCGGCTCCTTCGAGCAGCATGATCAACGGGATCTTGTTGCGCAGCGCCAATTCGGCGAGCCGGTAGCGTTTCGAGTTGCTGCCGGGCGCGATGGTGCCCGCCAGCGTCGTGAAATCCTCGGCGCCCACCATCACCGGCCGGCCGTCGATGCAGCCCGATCCGGCGACGATTCCGTCGGCGGCGGCTTCGCCACCCACGAGCGTGCCGAACTCCGCGAACGAGCCCTTGTCCAGAAGGTGGTCTAGCCGGGCACGGGCGTCGAGCTTGCCCTTGTCGCGGTGTTTGTCCAGCCGCTCCGGACCGCCCATGCCCCAGGCGTGCTCGCGGCGGCGGGCGAGGTCGTCGAGTGTGTTCTGCCAGCCCTCCGTGTCCGTAATGCCTCTCCTCGCCGTCTGGTGCCAATATGGAAGCGATACTGAATCGCTTACTGTATCTCGCATGACCGCCGTGCCCGCGCCGCGCCTGAAGATCGACCGCGGCGTCCCGAGCCGGCTCGACCAGATCCCCGAGGCAGCCCACGCGCTGGAACGTCAAGGTTACGACGGCGGCTGGTCCGCGGAGATCAACCACGACCCGTTCCTGCCGCTTGCGCTTGCGGCGGAGCACACTTCGCGCGTCGAACTCGGAACCAGCATCGCAGTGGCGTTCGCGCGCAACCCGATGACCGTCGCCAACGTCGCCTGGGACCTGCAGGCGTACTCGCATGGCCGGTTCATCCTCGGCCTCGGATCGCAGATCCAGGCGCACATCGAGAAGCGGTTCAGCATGCCGTGGAGCCGCCCCGTGCGCCGGATGCGCGAGTTCGTCCTGGCGCTGCGGGCGATCTGGTCCTGCTGGCACCACGGAACCGCGCTGCGCTTCGAGGGCGACTTCTACACCCACAAGTTGATGACGCCGATGTTCGTGCCCGAACCCATGCCGCACGCGTTCCCGAAGGTCTTCGTCGCTGCGGTGGGCGAGGCGATGACCGAGATGTGCGGCGAGGTGGCCGACGGCATGATCGGCCACGCGTTCACCACGAAGCGCTACCTCGACGAGGTGACCATCCCCACCCTGCTGCGGGGGATCGAACGCTCGGGGCGCAAGCGGGAGGACGTCGAGCTGACGTGTCCGGTGTTCGTCGTCACCGGCGTCACCTCCGGCGAGATCGGGGCCGCCGCGTCCGCGACACGCAAGCAGATCGCGTTCTACGCGTCCACGCCGGCCTACCGCAAGGTGCTCGAACTGCACGGCTGGGGCGACCTTCACGACGAGCTGCACCGGCTGTCGCTGAAAGGGCAGTGGGACGCGATGGGCTCGCTGGTCGACGACGAGATACTGGACGCGTTCGCCGTCGTCGCGCCCATCGACGAGTTGGCCGGCAAGCTGCGCAGTCGCTGCGCCGGTGCGATCGACCGGGTGCTGCTGGGCTTTCCGAAGTCGGTCTCGGAGGCGAAGGTGGCCGAGATCTTGGACGAGTTGCGTACGCCCTGAAGGAGATTGTATGCCGATCGATAGCGCACCGCGGCCACCCGATGGTGACTGGCTGGGCACCCCGTTCCTGACGTTGCGGCGTGAGGCGCCGTTTGCGATCCTGACGATCGACCGGCCCGAGGCGCGCAACGCGTTGACCCCGGCGATGTACTTCGGCATCCGGTACGCGGTGGGGCGGGTCAACGCGGACGCGGAACTGGCCGGCCTGCTGATCACCGGCACCGGCGACGTCTTCGCGCCCGGCGGTGACATGGGCGGCGGCGGGGCCGACGACTGGATCACGTTCGGGTCG